>JALUMZ010000342.1 GCA_027055635.1 Campylobacteraceae bacterium | reverse complement strand
TATGAGCATGGCAAGAGTTGTGAATTCCGACTTTGTGAGGAAAGCTTACATGTAGAGCTTTTGGTTTGATTATATCGTGTATAAATTCTATGAGTTCATAAGTATTGTCTCTTATGTGATTAAAGCCCTCCATGCCCTCTAAAAATTGTGCGTAATTAAACCTGACCATACTGACACAACTCCCGCTAGGTGCTACTATGTAGTCATATTTTTTAAATATATTTAAAAATCTTTTGGCTAGGATTGCAGTTTCATGTGCACAGCCGGTATTTGCTTGAGCCTGTCCACAGCAAGTCTGCTCCATGGGATACTCAACATCCAATCCAAAACTCTCTAAAATTCTCAGTGTATCCATAGATGCTTCGGGATATAGTTCATTCATAAAACAGGGTATAAAAAGACCAATTTTGCTCATTTGGCTCTCCTAGGAAGAAAATCTATCATAATCTTAACTGATATATATAAGATATGTATGACAAATAGGGATTTTTATCCTAATGTCGATTGTAACAAATACTCTATCAGAAGTGTTCCAATAGTCAGGGATAAAATTATGATAATTATAGATAGTGTTTTTTTCATCATTTATTACCTTTGGGTCAAAGCAAGTTTTATTGCCAATAGTGCAAAGACACTGCCTGCTATCTTGTTTAGGATATTTTCACCGTTTTTGGTTCTGTTAAACCAAGAGCCTATCCTTGCAGCAAGAAGGCTGATTGAGCCAAAGACGACAAGAGCGCAAAGTATAAAAATGAAGCCTAATAAAAAAATCTGTAAAGTAAAATTTCCATTTTGCGGATTTGTAAATTGTGGTAAAAATGCCAAAAAGAAAACTGAAACTTTTGGATTTGTTATATTCATAAATATACCTCTTTTATAGAGTTTTGCTAGACTCAACTCTTTTTTATCTGCTCTGAAGTGGTGTGAAGTCGAGCTTTTAAATGAAAGATACGCAAGATACAAAAGATATGCTGCACCGATGTATTTTAGTATGTCAAATGCAAGTTGTGAGGTTTGAAATATCGCTGCAACCCCGAGGGCTACAGCAGTTGTATGAAAAATCAAGCCCGTACAAAGTCCAAGCGTAACAAATATTCCGGGCTTTGCACCCTTGCTCATAGATTGGGTTAGCACAAAGATATTGTCAGGTCCCGGAGCTAGAGCTAAAAGCACTGAGGCTGTTATAAAAAGTACGAGAGTATCAAACGGTATCACTATTTTTTCCTTTTATTTAGTTTTTTATTTTACCATTTTAAGAAGTTACTTACAAGGTCTCAAGGTTTAAAAACTACTTTTAAATAATTTAAAACAATGATAAATATAAAGTTTATTAAATTTATATTTATCATTTAACTTTCTTGATAGTATTGCTATAAAGTATGCGGATTCCTAAATATAGGGTACCTTCTGTTTTTTTTATTTAATTTTTATTTATTTTGATTAATTTTTCTCCAATCTCATTAATTTTTAAGGGTGTAGAATTTCACAAATCAAACACAAAGGATCAAAAATGAAAAAAGAGTTATTAGCTTCGTTAGCATTGGTTTCATTAGTATTAGGTGTGCCTTCTTTAAATGCATCAACAGGCACTAAAGCTAAAAGCATACAAAAAGAGGTTTCATTTCAGAATAAAAACTTTAAAGTAGCTTCGCAAAATATACAAAAAGGTTTAAGTGATACACTAAGTGCCATCTCTGCGTTATCAAAAAACAAGAGTGATCTAGCAAAGAAAAACTTAAGTGATGCATCCAAGTATTTTGCAAAGGCATTGAAGATTGATCCAAAATTAGGCTTAGTACCTATAGAGGAGAGTACTGTTATATATAGATATGATGGAGATCCTAAAAATATAAAAGAGGCTGTAAACTTAGCAAAAAAAGCACTCAGTAAAAATGATATTCAGTTTGCAAGAGATATTTTAAATCCATTGAAAGATGAAATTGTTGTGACAACTCATTATGTACCTATGGATGTCTATCCGAGTGTTACAAAAATTGCTTCAAAACTCTTAGATAAAGGGAAGGTTAAAAAAGCTCTTCAAGAGTTAAGTTTGGGTTTAAGTACTATTGTAAGTGATAGAGTAGTGATACCTATACCGCTTTTAACTTCTCAAGAGTTGGTATCAATCGCATCAAAAATGGATAAAACAGATAAGAAAAAGGTATCAAAGTTTCTTAAAAGAGCTAAGATTGAATTACAAAAAGCCGTACTTCTAGGTTATGCTTCAAAACACTCTAGCGAATACAAATCACTAGAAAAGAAAATAGATATGATACAAAAAGAGATAAAAGGTAAAAATGAGGTAAAAAAACTTTATGAAGATATAAAAAGTGATTTTAAATCCCTAATTCATAAAACCAGAGGAGAAAAGAGAGTCTATGACTCTGATTCTGTGTGGAATGGCACTAAAAAATCGCACATAAGTGCCACAAGTGAAGAGGATAAAGATGTGGTAAAATTTGCCCAAAAATCAAAAGCAAATGCTTTTTGATAGATAAATCTCTATATGCCTGATTGCAATAAATCGGGCATTAGACTTCTTGCATAATCTTAAATACCTAACCACTTCTAAGCTCTCTGAAATTATAAGAGGTTGTGCAAGAAGTATATTAATTATATTTTAGTATAATGCCACAATATTTAATTGGTGGAGTTATAAATGTCAAGAATGAGCAATGCTAGAGCCTTGGATTTTATCAAAAATGCAGATTTGATTGATCTTGGAGTGATGGCTAGCAAGAGAAAAAGAGAGTTACATCCAAAAAAAATCACCTCTTTTATCGTAGATAGAAATATAAACTATACAAATGTCTGTTGGGTGGATTGTAAATTTTGTGCTTTTTACAGGCATGCAAATGCTGATGATGCTTATGTGCTTAGTTTTGAAGAGATAGGCAAAAAAATTGAGGAGCTTTTGGATATCGGTGGTACACAGATACTCTTCCAAGGTGGTGTTCATCCAAAACTTAAGATTGAGTGGTATGAGGATTTAGTGGAGTGGATAAGCACAAACTATCCGACTATCACAATTCACGGTTTTTCAGCTATTGAGATTGACTATATCGCTAAAATATCCAAGATTTCATATAAGGAAGTATTAGAGAGACTACATGTAAAAGGTCTTTTTTCTATTCCCGGAGCAGGAGCAGAGATACTGAGCGATAGGGTGCGGGATATAATCGCACCAAAAAAATTAGATACAAAAGATTGGATAGATGTCCATAGACAAGCTCATAAGATAGGCATAAAATCAACTGCAACGATGATGTTTGGAACGGTTGAAAAAGATGAGGATATTGTGGAGCATTGGGAGCACATCAGAAACCTTCAAGATGAAACCGGGGGGTTTAGAGCATACATTATGTGGAGTTTCCAATCCGCCAATACAAAGTTATTTCAAGAGTATCCAAGTATAAAAAAACACTCATCAAATAGATACCTTAGACTTTTAGCAGTTAGCAGATTATATCTGGACAATTTTAAAAATATCCAAAGCTCATGGGTAACTCAGGGAAGCTATATCGGGCAATTAGCACTCATGTTTGGTGCAAATGATTTGGGAAGTACAATGATGGAAGAAAATGTTGTTTCAGCCGCAGGCGTACAAAACAGAATGAACCAAGAAGAGATGATAAAGTTGATAAGAGACATAGGCGAGTATCCTGCCAAAAGAGATACAGCATACAATATATTAGAGAGATTTTAATGAAATTTATAGTGATAATTTTTCTATTTTTAGAGGGAGTTTTGATGAGTCAGAGTTTGAGCAGTATAGAAGTTAAAGGTGTAAAAATACCTGTAATTTATGAAAAAGATACACACCTACCCATAACATCTTTGCAGTTAGTGGTAAGAAAAAGTGGAAGCATAGAAGATGATGGACATGCAGGACTTGCTAGGTTTACAGCAAGCTTGCTAAATGAGGGTAGTAAAAAAATGGGTTCCATTAAATTTTCTACAGAACTTGACCAAAGAGCCATAAATCTTAGTGTACATAGTGGTGCAGAAACATTTGTATATGAGTTGTCTTGCCTAAAAGAGCAGTTCCCTTTTGGTATCTCTATGTTAAAACAGCTATTGGATGATCCAAATTTTACAAAAGAGAGTTTTATAAAAGTACAGAGTCAGACACTAGGCTATCTCTCGGGCAAAGAAAATGATTTTGACTATATAGCAAATGTAAATCTGAAAAAATTGATATACAAAAACACTCCGATAGAACATCCGTTTGCAGGAGATGAAAAGAGTATAAAGAGTCTAACCCTAAGTGAAGTTGAGAAGTTTTATGAGAATCATCTTGATTTGAGCAATCTAATCATAGTGGTTGGTGGAGATATAGACGAGGAGGAGTTTAAGAGGTTGATAATTCCTATCCTTGGTGGATTAAAAAAAGGCACCAAAAGAGAGCTAGGTTATTTTGATGCAAATGGAGATGAAAAAGAGAAAATTATCAAAAAAGACACCGAGCAAGCATATATATATTTTGGTGCACCTCTATATCTAAAGAGTGGAGATAGGGATATATATAAGTCAAAAGTGGCTAGTTTTATACTCGGGGAGAGTGGATTTGGCAGTAGGCTGATGGAAGAGGTGAGAGTGAAAAAGGGATTGGCATACTCTGTTTATTCGAGAAATGGTATAAACAAGTCACATAGCTCTTTTACAGGATATCTTCAAACAAAAACAGATAATCTAAAAGAGGCGAAAAAACTTGTAAAAAATGTTATAGATAACTTTGTAAAAGAGGGTGCGAGTGCAGATGAGCTAGAGCAAGCAAAGAAGTTTCTACTTGGAAGCGAACCCCTTAGAAACGAGACACTATCTCAAAGATTAAATCGTGCATTTTTTGAATATTATGGAGGTTATAAGCTCGGACACTCTAAGAGAGTATTACAAGATATAGAAAAACTTAGCTTAAAAGATTTGAATGATTTTATAAAAAAACATAGTGAAATCACAAAATTAAGCTTCTCCATAGTGACAAAGTGAATAGTGATACAAAATATTTTAAAAAACTAGGGGTTAATAGCTTTTGTGATTTAGCCCTTTTACTGCCAAAGTCCTACGAAAATAATTTTATCACCAAAGCGCCCCTTTTAAATCAGCAAAACTCTATAGAAGTAGAGGTTTTAAACTCACATAAAAGCCCTAAAGCTTTGAGTCTTAAACTATTTTGCAGAACATGGAATGAAAAACTAAATGCAATAATCTTCAGGCCAAGTGCTTACCATCTTGCTACTTTTAAAGTTGGTATAACTCTACATGTAAAGGGTAAGCTTATATATTCTCAAGGCTTTACTCAACTCCAACAGCCAAAAGTCTTAAAAGAGATAAATACAATAAATACGAAATATAAAACATCTATACCAAATGCTATGATGCAAAAACTCATCAAAAAGTATCTGAAAGAGGATAACTTAAAAAAAGAGGGGGTAGGGGTAAAAGATATACAAAATCTTCTCCTTTTGCATTTTCCTACTTTGGATTTTTTGACAACTTTCATGAAAGACGGGCTTAGCAAGGATGTGCTTAGGACTCTGAAGTATATAGAGATACGGCAATACCTAAAAAGTTTGGAAAAAAAGAGTCTTAAATTTGAAGCAAAGAGTAAATTAGAGGGTTCAATAGAGAGTTTTGTGCAAAGTTTACCCTTTGAATTAACAGGAGATCAAAAAAAAGTAATTAAGCAGATACAAGACGATTTTAAAAGTAAGTATGCAACCAAGAGGCTTATCATGGGAGATGTCGGGTGCGGTAAAACTATGGTGATACTTGCCTCAGTTGTGATGTGCCACCCAAAAAGAGCTGTTTTGATGGTGCCTACTACTGTTTTAGCAAAGCAGATATATGATGAGGCTTTGAAATTTTTACCTCTACATGTAAAAAGCACTTTAGTTGTTCAAAAGAGTAAAAAGAGTGATGATTTATCTAAATTTGATTTTATCATAGGAACTCATGCGCTTTTGTTTAGAGAGTTGCCTGATATTGACCTTGTGATGGTGGATGAACAGCATAGGTTTGGAACAAAACAGAGAGTGGCTATATCAAATTTAGCAAAAAAAGGCGATAAAAGAGTACACTTTTTGCAGTTTTCTGCTACTCCAATCCCTAGAACTCTTAGTATGATGCACTCTTCGCTAGTCGATTTTTCCTATATAAAAGAGTTGCCATACAAGAAGGATATAGATACTAAAATCATCAGAAAAACTGAATTTACTAAGCTTTTAGAGCACATAAAAGCAGAGATAGAGCAAAACCATCAAGTAATCATAGTCTATCCTTTAGTAGAGGAGAGTGAAGTCATAGAGTATCAATCTATAGAGGAGGGTAGAAGCTTTTGGGAGAGGAGTTTTAAAAATGTATATGTCACTTTTGGAAAAGATAAAAATAAAGAGGAGATTTTGCAAGAGTTTTCAGAAAAAGGAGATTTGCTTATCTCAACAACTGTTATAGAGGTAGGAATTTCACTCCCAAGACTCACTACTATCGTACTTGTAGCACCTGAGAGACTTGGGCTTGCAAGTTTGCACCAACTCAGAGGCAGGGTGAGCAGAAATGGACTTAAGGGATACTGTTTTTTATATACAAATCTGCAAAAAAGTAAAAGATTGGAGGATTTTTGCAAAACCAATAGTGGATTTGATATAGCAGAACTTGATTTGAAGTATAGAGAGGGAGGAGATATGCTAAGAGGTATTTTTCAAAGCGGAAAGAGCTTTGAGTGGTTTGATATGAGCGAGGATATAGAGATATTAAAAGAAGCTAAAGAGAATTTAAAGTATAATGCAATATTATCTATCTAAAAGGAAGGTGCATAACGATGGCAAGACCAAAACCGACAACAAGCAGATATGATTTAAAACCAAACGATTTTATCGTTTCAAAGACTGATTTGAAAGGAAAAATCACATATTGCAATAAGATTTTTATGCAGTTGGCAAAATATAGTGAAGGGGAACTCATAGGAGCACCACACAATATAATAAGACATCCCGATATGCCCCGTATCGTATTTAAACTTTTGTGGGATAGGATTCAAAACAAAGAAGAGATGTTTGCTTATGTGAAAAATCTCTCAAGAGATGGTGGATACTATTGGGTTTATGCAAATGTTACTCCTTCATTAGATGTAAATGGAAATCTTATTGGATACTATTCTGTTAGAAGAAAACCAAGCGAAGAGGGAATAAGAACTTGTGAAGGGTTGTATGCTGCCCTTATAGATGAAGAACAAAGGGGAGGCATGGAAGCTTCAAGTAGATACTTAAATGATTTATTAAAAGAAAAAGGTATTAGCTATGATGAGCTAATCGCCTCACTGCAAGGATAGAGATATGTTTGGTTCTAGGAAGAAAAATTCAGATTTGATTGAGAGAATTAACAGGGTAGTGCTTAAGGCCGCAAATGGTGACCTAGAAGATAGGATAATTCATATAGATATGAAAGATCCACTTGCAAAAACTGCATGGGGTATAAATGATCTGCTTGATCAGCTAGAAGCCTACATGAGAGATGCAAATACATCGGTAGAGTTTGCTAGCAGTGGAAAGAGTTATAGAAAAATGTATCCTGAGGGGTTAAAGGGACTTTTTAATGTATCTAGCAAAAATATTTCAAAAGGAGTGGACGGCATACTTGTAGCTGGAAAAGAGAAATTAAGAGCCCAAATGAGTGTGCAATTTGGTACTTTAAATGGCGGGATAAGCTCTTCATTTAAGATTCTCCAGGCAGATATGCAAGAAGTTATAAATGTGGTTTCTCAAATAAGTAGCATGTCTGAAAGTACAGCTATCAAATCAAATGAAAGCCTTAATGTAACCCAAGAGATATCAAATAAACTAAATAACCTCATAGAGTTGATAATGAGCATATCAGAAGCTATAAATTCGCTAGGTTCCCGAACTGAGGAGATAAGTTCAGTTGTCAATCTCATAAAAGACATAGCGGATCAGACAAACCTTTTAGCACTGAACGCTGCTATAGAAGCAGCTCGTGCAGGTGAGCATGGAAGAGGATTTGCAGTTGTTGCCGATGAGGTAAGAAAACTAGCAGAGCGCACACAAAAGGCAACTTCAGAGATAGCTATCACTATACAAACTCTCCAGCAAGAGACTCAAGATATACAATCAAATGCAAAAGAGATAAATGAGATTGCTACAGACTCAGGAGAGGCAGTAGAGGGCTTTAAAACTACGCTAGAGGATTTCAGTAAAAATGCAAATGAGACATCAAAAGCATCAAAATATACTGAAGATAAGAGTTTTTCTACACTTGTTAAAATAGATCATATCATATACAAAACGACTGCATACTCTTCTGTGTTGAATGAAAAAGCAAATGAGATAGATTTTGTTGATGCAAATAGTTGTAGATTGGGCAAATGGTATAACACTAAAGGAAAAGAGCTCTTTGGATACACAAGTGCTTATAAAACTTTAAATACACCGCATCAAAATATCCATAATTTTGTAATTTCAAATATGCAAGAGTTAAATGAAAATGGCTTAACTAAAAATAATGCTAATTTTTATCTTGAAAATTTTAGAAATATGGAAGATAATAGCTTGAAGGTGTTTGAGCTCTTGGATAGGATGGTTGAAGAGAAGAGTGAGAGAAGATAACTTCTCTCACTAAATAATATCGATTAATAGAGACCAAACTTGGCATTTGCTCTTTTGTATAAAACTCTTACCTTGTCTTCTTTATCATGAAATATGATAAATTGCTTTTCGCTGTCTTTTAATTGGGCTAGTGCCTCTTCGACTTCTATTGGCTTGTAGCTTTCTAGTCTCATAGGTACAATTTCATCTTCAGAATATTCTACTTGTTCTATGTCTATATTTTTAGGTGCCTCTTTTTTCTTGAAGCTTGTCACCTTATCGTGGTGTCGTCTTAATACTTTTTTGGCTCTCTCTATGGCTAAATCAACAGCAGCATATACATCTTTGTCTTTTTGTTTGATGACAACTGTATTCATATGAGCTAAATTGATAGCAAACTCTACACTAAAACCCTTTTTGCCGTTTTTTTCATCAGCTGAAATCACACATCTTGTTGAAATGATATCCAAATTATACTTCTTAAGTGAATCAGCAGCTCCTTGTACATGATTTTTCAGAGCATCAGTAAGCTCTATCTGTTTTCCAACGATACTTAAATTCATCTTGTCTCCTTTATATCCCTACAGTCAGGGAAGTTTATAGTCTAAAGTATAGCAAAATGAAGCTTAAATGTTAAGGAAAAAATAGCAAATCTAAGGTTTTTGTATAGTTCGTCTATGTAGCCTGATAGGTTCGGTAACTACTCCATCAACTGTTGAAACAATTGTATCTATGATGACAGTTCTGTTTGAGTCATTTGTGTCTATATCACTTCCAAGTTGCGTACAATCCGTGCCACCTAGTCCATTGCCTATGTACATAATGCTCACATTTATATCAAATTGACCATTGTATGTCATGTTGATATCGTTTAAACAAGAACCACTATAATCATGACCACTCATAGCTAACAAGGCATATTCTGTTCCACTTCTAAGTAAAAGTTCGGCTTGAGATTTTAGGTATATATCGCTTGTCTGTTTGACTGATTGAGTTGAAAGTGCTATGCTTAATGCTGATATGGTTGCAATGAGCACTAAAAAAATAACAGCAGTTATAAGAGAAAATCCTTTGCGCATCAAAATACCACCTTCTCTTTACAAAATCCAAAATCCCCACCTGTTCTGTCGTCTCTTATACAGAGTTTTAGTCTGATAGTCTCTCCACTTTGTAAAAATTTAAAACTACTGACATGCTCCATCAGAACTGAACTTTTTGTTGTTGTTGAATTATAATCTTTCCCATCCCAAGGTTGAAAATTATATTTCAATGTAAGATTGAAGTCATCACTTATCGTACCCTCTGGTACAATTGCATAAGCAGTCCAAGCCAAATTGTATTGCTCGTAAACTGTTGAAGCATTTTTGTCTAAAAATTTTAAAACATCTGTGCCTTGTCTTTGTATTTGGTATGTATAGTTTGTATCATTTGTTCCACTACCCTTCCAGCCGTATTTGCTGACATTGTAGTCACTTTTACCTTTAAAAATAAGTACAGCATGAGGAGCAGAAGCTAAGCTTATATTTATATCTCCGTAGCTTAAAGCATTGATTATATTTTCTTCAAAGTCTAAGCGACTACCCCTTGTTTTTACTTGTGTTTTATTTGTTTCGTTTGAGTCTAAATCTATAAAACCACTCCAGCCTGGTACATTTCTACTCCCATTGTAGTCCCCATTTAGTCCTTCATTATCTTTGCCTATCCATTCAAGAATATGATAACTGTCATTTACATCAACATCGGAAAGTGCTAGAGGAGCAGATGTTATGGGGTATGCAGGTAGTCTTGCTATCACACTATCTTTGATACGGTATGTTAGTCTCTTTGCTATTTGTTCTAAAACTAATTCTGTTTGCGCTTGGAGTCTGTTTATAGATCTTGTTTGTAGGTAGTTTTCATATAGTTTTGCTATGATTTCTGCACCGATAGAGGCAACTATGCCCATGACAACTATAACCATGACCAACTCAATCATAGTGTATGCTTTTTTCACTAAAAATCCTTTCTCAAGAGTTGATTTGCCCCGATATTACAAGAAAATGCCCGAAGTGTCAAGTTGCCATCAAGTTGAGAATTGTTTAGAGTTACTGTTATCATTTTTATATTTGTTGTGGTTGATAATGCTGATGTGTTGAAGTCAAAAACAGGAGATGTATTGTTATCATCAATATACTGTACGGTTATTTTCATTGTTGTATTTGCATCTGAAAACTTATAATCAAAAGATGCATTCGTAGTACCTGTTAAATTCTTATCTTTATTATTGAAGTCATCTATGTCATCAGGAATACTTTCTCCATTATCGGCTGTACCAAAAGTATTAGGTAGGCTTGCATTTCTTTCTGAATTGAAAAATTTTCTTCTCTTATTTCCTTTTACATGTCCAATTCTTCTTGTGCTACTGCCAACTCTTGTGAAATAGGCGCTGTTTGTATCTAAAACACCTATTTTAGAATTGTATGAACTATTTTCATCCCATCTATATGTAACAATATCTCCTACTTGTGTTCTTGCCATGAGTATCGCCTCTTGCTGCATAGCAAAATTGTTGTTGCTTTGTACTCGACTAAGCATGAGAGGCAGAGTCATCATGGCAATTCCCATGACGACTATAGCTATGACAAGCTCTAGCATAGATGCAGCTTTTCTCACCAATCTAACCTTTGATTTTGAACTTTAGATATATTTAGATCTACAGTTTTACCCTGTATGCCTTGTCCTGCCCAGTTATCATTTGCATCAAAAAATTCTACCAAAAAATCTGTAGGATTATATATGAGCCAAGAAGAGGAATTCATATCGATTTTATCTTTATAAGGTAATTTGGATGCTGTAACATCTATGGTTTCTGTGCCATTTGCTAAATTTGCTAAATTTGCAGAGTTTGTTGTGCCGCTGGTATTGTTTTCAAATCTTACACTACCAACTGAACTGTATTCGGTTACATTGCCTTCTGACAGATTATTGTCTAAAGTGTTGATGTACCAATCTATACTATCCACACTCTCGCTCCCATTTATGCCAAAACTATTTCTAGTGGTCTTGTTTTGATCACTATATACTTCATAGTAAATAGTCGCAGTACCATTGTTGCCTTCAAATCTATAATCAGGTGCATGAACGCGACCATAGTAAAAGGTTGTATTTTTGTCTAAATTTTGATTTCCTATTGTATTGTTTGCGTCACTTACATTTATATCTGTTATATTTAAGTCAAAAGGATTAACAACTCTGCTTTTGTTTCTGTCAAAATTTATCTTTACATGTATTGAACCTGTTCCATTATTGTCTGTCGAAAATATACTTTTTGGCATATTTGTTAAATTTATGTCAGAATTAATACTATTGTTTCCATCTATAGAAGTATTTGTTTCTTTATATAGTATTCTTGTTAAGCTACTTGCCGGGGTTATGTTTAAAGCTGTATAAGATATATTATAATCAGTCGTTTGTGCATAACAGGCACTATTATAGTTGGTGGTTGTGTTGTTGTCAGTAGCTTTTGCTGTTATATTTATATCTAAAGTTGCTGACATATTTAAGTCGCTTGATATATATGTAAAATTTTGTCCGCCATTTGTGAGGGTTGCATTTACATCAAAATGATCTGGAGTAAATGAGATATTTTTATCATAAGGCTCTATTAGTCTTTGCGAATCATTAGTGTCATTATGGTCAACAAATGCAAATTCAGAACCATTGATTTCTTCTACTTTTATATTTACTATACCGACTTCGTTGTAGTTGCTTGATGTTGTATAATTTCCATCTGAAAAACTCCATCCTGTCTTTAAACTAGGTGCAAAATTGCCGGTTGAGCATCCCGCTTTGGTTTCATTTATATCGACTTTAAAACTATTCCCGACTGGCTCGTTATAATTTTGTGCAATTTGAAGGTTTGTAATATTTCCGTCTAAAGCTTCAAAAGTTATATTATAATCTTTTCCGGCTTTATGGGATGCTGTTCCGTTTATACTGATATCAAACCTATCTGGTCTAACTGCAAAACTGTCTCTAGAGCAAATATATCCGGGTGTGCTTCCATTATCATAGACAATACCGAAAGATATATTTTTATTGGCAGAGGCATATGTAAAATTTTGGCTAACACTTTCAATATTTGAAAAATGAACAGGAGTAAATACAAACGAAGAGTTTATAATCGCATTTTTACATGCTAATTTATCATGCGTAATATTTCCGGTATAATGCGGAGTTGTTATGATAGTAACATTTATGTCACCATTATAAGGCTTTAGAGTTGTATTATCAGTATCAAGTGCAAGTATTTTTACATTAAATGGTCTATTTACTATTTGTGTATAAAGTGCATTTTTCGGATCTGTTTGACTAAGAGGGTCTATTGTTCCTATGAAATTATTATGAACTACATTGAAATTACCAGGAGGTGCTTTGTAAATATTTACAACCGTATCCATATTAATACAAGCATCTATAGGTAATGCATTTTCGGGCGTAATTGTGATAGAATCTGTTTGAAAAGAGGCTTTGAAATTGTAAAAACTAGATATATCTATCGAAGTTTGATCATTACCTATATTTGAAAACTTGCCTCTAAACTTAATGAAAGCCTTAGATGAATTGTCGTCAAAACTATTTGCAACAGCTATCTCCCCACCCTGAGTTGCGTCTGCACCTATTCCTAATCTCCAAGTAAAAGTTTTAGAAGAATTATTATATTCGATCACATCATCTCTAGCTTGATCTGTCTTATTGCTATAATCACCTTCTCCTATGTTTTTAATTTGGATAGAGTTTGAAGTATAATTAAAATCAGGAGCACTAATATCAGTTTGAACATTTCTAGCATTTTCTATGTTATCATTTGGATTTTTTGGCATATTTGCAATCCATAGACTAAATCTGTATTCTTTTGTAGGATCTATTTTTGCTCCATCAACAACTTGTCCATCCTTAAGAATTGTATTGTTACTATCGTCTTTTATGCTGTTTATATAATAGCAGACTCTTGGTTCATATAAGTCGGTTGCGAAAGCTACGACACTAGGAAAATACATGTCTCCATCCGAGGTTAATGTAATATTGGCTCCTGTATCTCCATTATCAATAATATTGCTTATATTATGATTTTGTATATCAATACCTTGGTTATTTATAATGCTTGGATCTCTTGTGACGCCAGATATAGAAGAATCAAAAGCATTCGTCGTGTTTATGCCTATATTGTTAACATATAGCTTATCACCAGTTATGTATTTATCTCCTTCTCCGACAAACAGAGACAATGTTGAATTTATATCCCCATGTAGTGGAGTTAAGAAGCCACTTACAGGTACATTTACTGTTCTATAGCCAGCTTGATCGGCAACTTTTTTATATCCATCGAAAACAGATATATTTTTTAGTTTTTCATTTTGATTTTTATAAACAACCACTAGTGTCCAAGCACCAAAATTCCCTAGACCACTATTGTCTTTTCCTTCATAACATTTTATATTTGCAGCAGTTATCCAACCATTAACTTCTGATGCTTTTTTGCCTTCTAAATTTTTTATCTCTGTATAAGTGTCGTATGCATAACCATATACACTCCGAGAATCTTTATTGATAGCATAATCAATCACATCAGGAGTAATTGAAATTGTTCCAATAGATGGAGCAGTTAAATATACCGGCTCATTTAAAATCTGGTATATTCCATCAACTGATGTTGTCCCTTTTAAGTATCCTTGAGTATACAATCCTACCCAAACAACAGTTGAATTAGCTGGTATGTCTAGTTGTGCTTTGGAAGAGTTATAAGTATTAGAATTACTATCAGTATCTATGTAATTTAAATATAAATCAGTATTTGTATAATGCCAACGATTATTATAGTTGTATTTTAAAACAGTATTTCCGATAAACTTTACATTTCCTTTTATATTTCTAGTGTTTTCGGGATTTCTTATCTCAAACTCTCTAAACTTATCATCACTATTCTGAATTTGACTACATTTTTTTAATTTTTTCTTATATGTTACCCCGTCTTTTGTATATGTGACATATAGTCTATCTCCTGAGAAGCAACTCATTCCCATTGTATTTTGAGTCCAAATATCAGGATCACTAGTATTTTGATCAACATTTCCCAAATCGAATTCTGTTGCTTGTCCAAAGAATCCAAAAGGACCCATGTTTATATTATCGGTAGTTTGACAAGTTCCAGACGGATTTACTCCACAACTGTTTCCAAAACTACCGCCCATCCCAGTTTCATTAT
Source organism: Campylobacteraceae bacterium (assembly GCA_027055635.1). GTDB lineage: Bacteria > Campylobacterota > Campylobacteria > Campylobacterales > Sulfurospirillaceae > JAADIZ01. The sequence goes on along the minus strand of JALUMZ010000342.1, from coordinate 2,867 downwards.
AATAAATTTTAACATTATTTATTGATGAATTTATTTGCAAAGGATAAGTTTTTTTACAATTAAGTCCACCAGAACAAAAACCAGACCCCATGCAAAAACCACTCAACTGTAAATCATTGTAACAGATGTCATCTGTACCGCTTCCAGGGGTTGGATTATCAGGAGTAAAAGCAATGGTAAGAGTATAGCTTGCGTTATATTGTTGTTGCATAGCATCAACATACAAATTAAAATCAGATGTTGTATGAAATGTTTTTGTAGTGTGATAAGTATTAGAATAATCCGGACAATAATCATTTGCATATGTAAAGCCAGCGTGCCCTCCGCTGATATTTATCGTTACCGTTCCAGGTGTTTGTACATCGATATAGTAAGTATGATAATTATAACTATTTCCAACCCAATAAACACTATCTGTGCTTGTATAATTTGTATTTGACGAAGAAAGTGTAGTTGTATAACTAGGGCTATTACATTGGTTTGCAGCAAATATAGATGATGGACTAATAATAAATAAGAAAAATATTAGAGCGATTATAGGGGTCAGAGTTTTACTTTTTACTTTTTTATTTTGTAGCATATCAATTCTCCTCTTTTTTGATGGTTTTTTCTACATGTAGAGTGAGTTGTTTTAAAATATCTATGTATTTACAAGCATCATCTAAATCATCATGTAGTATAGCATATCTACCTTCTATTGCGTATTGCGTAAGGTTCTCAAGTTCGTTTATGTTTGTGATATGTTTTATGTCATTGTGGCTTAATAAATTTATCAAGTCTGATATATCATGTGTTTTTAGAACCCGTATTTTTTTATGTGATAGTAAAGATTTTAAAAGCTTTTTTGCACTTTGCTGTAAATGAAAATATATAAGTTCAAAATCTATCTCTACTTCCCCTTTATCAAAGGCTTTTAGTAAAAATATCGAAGTATTCAAATCTATATTTGCCTTGTGTAAAAACATATCACAGCTATTTTTTATATCATCTTTTTTCATAAAGAACTTCTCCGTATTTATTAGCATCATACCAAGCTGTATTGATCCAGTCATCAGATATATGTTTATTAAAAAAGTCTTCTTTTTCAAGCAAAATATCTTTTGGCATATTTATTGGTTTTAAAAAATTTCGTGCTTTTTTTATTTCATCCCATTTATTTTTATAATCATTTTGAATAATTATAATATCCAAATCACTACCATCAGTCGGAGCTCCACAAGCATAAGAGCCAAAAAGTATAATCTTGACAGGCTCTAACGGCATAAGTTTTTCAATAATCTCTTTTTTTATTAAAGGGGATAGACTATTTTTAATTTTATTTGTTTTAGTTTTTAACATCTAATCCTCCTCTGTTGCTATGACTCTCTTCACATGCAAAACAATAGGGGTCAGGGTTTGACTTTTGACTTTTTTACTCTGTAGCATATTAATCTTCCTCTTCTTTGATCACTTTCTCTACATGTGTAGTAAGTTGTTTTAAAATGTCTATGTATTTTCCTGCATTATCTATATCATCATGAGCAATAGCATATCTGCCATCCACTGCAAATTCAGTTAGATTTGTAAGTTTTTCAATACCATTAGATATTTTGATATTATTTTTATTTAGTATGTTTATCAACTCTTCAATATCATGAGTCTTGGTGAAGTGTATCTTATTGTGTGCAAGCAAGGCTTTTAAAAGTTTTTCGGTACTTTGCTGAAAATGAAACATAATGGTGCATATATCAAGATCTTTGTCTCCATTTTCAAAATCTTCCAATAGATTTATTCCTGCTTTTAAATCTGATTTTGATTTTTTAAGCAATATTTTGTATTGTTTTAAGAATTCCATAATACTAAGCCTTTTTCTTCTATGTCTTTATACACGGAACCAAATTCATTTTTATAAAATTCAAATTCGTCTATTTTTGGATTGAGTATATCTTTTGGCATTTTTATGCCACTTAGTGCTTTTCTGATTTTTGCTCTGTCTTCATATCTGTTTTTGTATTCTTTTCTTACAACACATATATCTAAATCACTATCTTCGTTTGGAGCACCATAAGCGTAAGAGCCAAAAAGTATAATTTTCTCGGGATTTAAAGGCATAAGTTTTTCAATAATCTCTTTTTTTATTAGAGGGGATAGACTATTTTTAATTTTATTTGTTTTAGTTTTTAACATCTAATCCTCCTCTATTAGTATGACTCTCTTCACATGTAGAGAGAGTTTTTTAACTATATTTTTTTTAATAAAAGGAGATAAATCGCTATCTGTTTTGCTGTTCATCATCTAATCCTCTTTTTTAAAGACAAGATAGAAAAATGGAGTTGCACTAAGGGCAATCTTACTGAGAGAGTTTTGTACATTTAGTAAAATTTGGCAACCCAACCACCCACCTTGTTGCAACTATATCTTATAACAGATAATCTTAAATTTAGTTGAAGATTATTGATTTTTTTCTAGGTAATCGGATATTTTTTCTGTCAATCCATACTCTTTGTATTTGCTTCCATCAAGTAAAACTTGAGCAACACTCTTTTCTTCTGCATTAAAAACTAAAGGTGCTATGAAGTTTACAACAGAAGTTTCTATAGGGGTTGATACTATCATTATGTTAAAAACTAAAGGTTTAGAGTCTTTACTTAAGTTGAGCAAATTTTTAAAGTATTCCGGTACTGTAAAATCATAATCTCTGAGTAAAAAAGGGTTTATAAGCATAAAAACCGTTTCATCATCACAACTTTTAAGCTTAAAGAAAAAGTCATCAACTTTTTCTAATTCTACATTTTTTATCGACTCAAAGCCCAATATCGGTGCTTTTACACTAAATTTCATACTGTTCCTTTGTTTTTTAGAATCTTATTATAACATATCGTCTAAAT
>JALUMZ010000341.1 GCA_027055635.1 Campylobacteraceae bacterium | reverse complement strand
ATAGTTTGGGAGTCGGACAAGCAGGAGTAAATCTAGCAAATCACTTTCCTTATGAACATATGGCAAGTTTTATATTTGCAGGTATCAGCTTTTTCATCTTGCTTATAGCCGAAAATGGAAGAATTCCAGTTGATAATCCTGAAACACATCTTGAGCTGACTATGGTACATGAAGCTATGATATTAGATATCAGCGGATTTTATCTAGCATTGTTAGAGGCTGCAAGTAGTATAAAATTTATCATTTTTGCCTCGATGTTTGCTTCTTTGTTTATGCCGTTTGGTCTGAATTTACCACTGTTGTTGGCGATTTTTGTATTTATCTTAAAACTGTTTTTTGTTTGTGTGATTGTCGCTTTGATGGAGGTAAATGGAGCAAAACTAAGACTCTTTAAAGTTCCAAATTTACTTGGCATAGCAATTGTATTTTCCTTTTTATCACTTATAACATTTTATGTGTTGGGGGCTTAGATGATAAATTTTTTAATTGGATTTTTTCTAGCAACTCTTATAGTAGCACTTTTTACGATGAGGTTATATAGACTCATACTTTGGTACTCTCTTAATTCACTCTCACTAGCACTTTTAGCTATAACAATAGGAGTAAATATAGATGACAACACTATGATAATAAGTGGTTTTTTCACTCTTGTTTTAAAGGCACTTTTGATACCATATATCTTAAAAAGAGCTAGTTTGCAATTTGGTCTATCTAGGCAAATAGCACCAAACATAGAAGTTCACCACTCTATAATACTTATTCCTGCTCTACTTGTCTTTACATTTTACCTAGCAGAGCCTATCACAAATCTAATCTCTGTAAATGCAAATTATGTGGCTATTAGTATATCTTCACTCTTTTTATCTCTTCTTTTGATGATAGAACACAAAAATATAGCTCCAAAAATTATAGGTTTTTTGGCGATTGAAAATTCACTCTTTTTGCTGGGAACTACAGCAACAAATGGTATGCCTATGCTTATTGAGTTGGGTATATTTTTAGATCTTTTGATGGCAATCGTCATCATAAATCTCCTCTTTAAACAAGAGGAGGAGCTAGTATGATATATCTCTTGCTTTTGCCCGCAGCCATAATGTTGATTTTATCTTTTTGGAGTGTAGAAAAGACAAGATTTGTACTCCCTGTTACATCTTTGTTTATACTCTTCCCATCTATCAGTCTCTTTGTTTTGAGTAAGCCATATAGTATTTGGGGAAATTATCTGGTTGCAGATGATCTGAGTGCTTATGTGATGCTAGTCTCTTCGATAGTAGCTATAGGTGTTACGCTTAGTGTTAGCACACTAAGTTTACATGTAGAGATAAGTAACTCTGCCTACTCAAAATTTTATCGTTTTTTTGCGATATTTTGGATTGGTCTTACTATATCTATTTTGGCAAACGATATGGGGTTGTATTGGATTGGGTTGGAGACGGCTACCTTAAGTACAGTATATATGATAAAAACGAACAATACAACTATGGCAAGAAGAGAGGCATGGAACTATATGATAGTAGGAGCAATCGCTATATCTTTGGTTCTTTTTGGTATCATCTTAATTTATGCAAGTGCAAAGCCAATTTTGGGTGAAGAAGCTATGAAATTCTCCGCTCTTTTGAGTAGTGCAAAGGAGATAAAATCACCATTTTTATTTGAAATAGGATTTGCTATAACAATACTAGGTATGTTTATAAAGATGGGATTTTTCCCTATGAATCTATGGCTGGCAAATGTAGAGAGAGCATCTTTTTATCCTATAGCAGCACTTTTTAGCGGTATCTTGGAGAGCGCAGTAATCATTGGGTTTTTTAAATTTACCAAGATTGCACAGTTGATCAATCCTCTGCATGTTTTTATATTTGTCTTTACATATACTATACTTACCATATTTATAGTCTCATTTTTGATATATCGATCAAAGGATTTTATGAGACTTTTTTCACTCTCTGGTGTGGAGCATATGGCTTTGATTGCGCTTTTTTGGGCAGCTGGAGGAGTGTTTGGGGCACTTTTACATTTTGGTGCTCATGCCTTTTTAAAGCCCGCGCTGTTTTTATCGACAGGTATATTGGAGTCAAAAGGAAAATATAAAATAGCAGGTGCATTGAAAGGTTACAGCGGTATCAAAGGAAAAATTTTTTATTTTTTAACAGCACTGTTTTTGCTTAGTATTATCTCTTTGCCCCCAAGTCCTATGTTTTTTTCTGAACTCTACGGTTTTAGCTCAATGATTCAAATTGCAAAGGAAAATAAACATCTGCTTTTGATGATAGGAGCTATAGTCTTGCTTCTTGTTTTGCTCTCTATTATCTTTTATAGATTTGTAGAGATATACCAATCTATGAAGTATGAAGGAGTAGAGGAGAAGAGGGTGGTTTATGGAAATGAGGTTTTGGCTCTTCTTGTGTTTGCACTCTCTTTGGCAGGTTTGCTTACTCCTTGGACTTTTGAGTTTTTAAGGGGAATTTCATGAGGGAACAGCTGTTTTTTCATTTTGAAGGCGAGTTTTTGATACTCAATGTCTTGGGCACTCCATCAGCCAAGGTCGATAAGATAGGAAAAGTAAGAGGAGATCAACTGAAAGTGGCAGTAAAAGCAGCTGCTGAGGATGGCAAGGCTACAGAGTATATGATAAAATTTTTAGCAAAAGAGTTTGGTGTTAAAAAAGCAGATATAGAGTTGGTGTTTGGTTTAAGCAGTATAAATAAACAGTTTAGAATTAAAAATCCAAAAAAATTACCAAAAGTTATAAAAGAGTATCAAGATGAAACAAGATAGACTCATAGCTAGGTTTGCTCTAGAACACAGCAACTCTTTTGAAATTATAACGCTATTTGATGGAAAAGTACAAAGAGAAAAGTTAGACAAAGATAATCCTGTTTTAAAGTCAATTTCATCAAGATATACTACTGCTACTTGGTTTGAAAGAAAGATAAGAGATGACTTTGATATAAAAATAGTAAATGCTTACGATAATAGACCTCTCATTCATCATGAGAGATTTCCTAGTGTGGCTTTGATGAAAAAAGAGTTTATGAACAATGAAATAAAATTTAGTGAGTACAAGCCGTATAAGTATGAGAGCGTAAAAGGCGATGGTGTTTTTGAAGTAGCTGTTGGTCCTATACATGCGGGCATAATAGAACCTGGACATTTTCAATTTTCACAAGAGGGTGAGAGGATATTGCATCTTGAAGTGAGACATTTTTATACATATAGAGGTATAGAAAAAGTACTTGAGGGTAAAACTCTCATGGAAGCAAAAAAGATGATAGAGAGGATAAGTGGCAATGAAAGCATAGCTTATCAATTGGCTTGGTTTGACATAGTTATGCAAGCAAGCCAAAACGGGTATGATGAAAAGTTAAAAAAATACCACTGCATGCTTTTGGAGTTTGAGAGGTTAATCCACCACTTAACAGATATAGGTTTTATCCCAAATGATGCAGGATTTGGTGCAGCTCTTAGTTTTGCTTCTATGCTCGCAGAAGATACAAGAGTATTTCTAAAAGAGCTGTGTGGGCATAGGTTTGGCTTTGGTGCCGTAAGCTTTGATGTTAAAGATTATGATAAAGATAAAATCGTAGAATTTTTAGATGACTTAGATAGTCGAGTAAGATGGTTTGAAGATTGGATTGTAGATATACCTTCTCTTTGGGACAGGCTTGATACGACAGGGGTCTTAACTGCTCAAAAAGCACAAAAGTATGGGGTGGTAGGGGTAGTTGCTAGATCAAGTGGAGTAAAAATAGACAGAAGAGATGGTGATTTTTATAAAAAATACGGCTTTGTTTTGCAAAGTGAAGAGATAGGAGATGTTGCTTCAAGATTTAAATTAAGAATCAAAGAGATATATAACTCTATATCTATGGTACGAAATTTTATCGACTCTACATGTAGAGTCGATAAGCCTATAGGGTTTAAAGATGGTGAATACACAAGCTTTGTTGAAAGCTCTATAGGTGAAATATTTATGTTTATAAAGCTCAAAAATGGATTTATTGAGAGATTTTATGCAAGAGACCCTAGTTTTATAAACTGGCAAGCACTTTATCTTATGATGGAAAAGGATATCATCGCTGATTTTCCACTTATAAATAAAAGTTGTGATCTTAGCTATGCAGGGAGTGATTTATGATAAAATTTTGGAAAAAAAGAGCAGAAAATTCTATCGCTACTAGACATCTAAAATTTGACAAAGATTTAGAAGAGATAAAAAAAGAGCTAAAGAGTAAAATAGGTAAAAAATTTGCAGGAAGCCTAGCCATAAGGATGGTTAGTAGCGGAAGTTGCAATGCCTGCGAAGCCGAATGCAATGCCCTCTTAAATCCATATTATGATTTAGAGAGATTAGGAATTCACTTTGTAGCTAGTCCAAGACACGCCGATGCGATGCTTCTAAGTGGCGTAGTGGGAGTAAATATGTATCACCATATTTTGGATGCCTATCATCAAATGCCTCAACCCGCATACATCATCACACTTGGAGATTGTCCACTTTTGGAGGGTACATTTGAAAAAAGTGTTGCTATAAAAGGTGCAAAATCTTTAGATTTACCCATATTTCACCATATAGCAGGTTGTCCTCCTGAACCAAAAGAGATTATAGAAGGATTGCTCACTTTTTTAAAGCATTTGCCATAAGTTTGTATAGTGCTCAACGGTTGGAAAAGACTCATAAAAATGATGCAATAAACTTTTCCATTCTTGATATTTTTTAGATTCACGAAAAACTAGTATTATGGTCTCTGATTGTTCTTTGGTTAACCATTAGTGTGTATCTATTATCGTTTTCAATGCTTTTTTAATTGTTGTGAGATATATCCATTTATAGATAAAATGATTTTTTCAGCTTCTTTAAAATTGTTTTCAAAAGCATTTTAACAAAAAAAGTTAGAAAACTCGATAGGATAGCTTATTCATCATCCAAGGCTTTGCTATCATTTTTCAATAACCTTTGGAATAGTATATCTTCGACATTTCTACTTGAGTCAACAAATAC
>JALUMZ010000340.1 GCA_027055635.1 Campylobacteraceae bacterium | reverse complement strand
GCAGACTTTATGATCTCTATGGTTGAGAAGATAATTGATAACGCTAAGTAAAAAACTACTAAGAGTAGTGGGCAAAACAAATGCGAGATACAATCTTATAAAAGAAGGGGATAAAATTCTTCTTGGTTTAAGCGGTGGTAAAGATTCTCTAAGCTTGGCTCACATCATCAAGCATATGCAAAGAGTTGCTCCGTTTAATTTTGATTTTCAAACCTTAACAGTGGCTTACGGTATGGGAGAAAATCTTGATATTTTACATAAACACTGCCTAGAGCATGATTTGCCACATGCAATTTACGATACAAAGATATATGATTTAGCTCAAGAGAAGATCAGAGAAAACTCCTCTTTTTGCAGCTTTTTCTCTCGCATGAGAAGAGGTGCTCTATATACCTACGCCTTAGAAAACGGATACAATAAGCTAGCTCTTGGACATCACCTTGATGATGCGGTTGAGAGTTTTTTTATGAACTTCTCATACAATGGTGCTCTTCGCTCAATGCCTCCTATATATAGAGCAAAAAACGGTTTAGAGGTAATTCGCCCTTTGATACATGTAAGAGAGAGACAGTTGATAGAGCAGGCTAAAGATGCCAATATGCCACTCATCAGCGATGAAGCATGTCCTAGCATGAGATTTGATGTAAAGATGCCAATAAACAGAGCAAAAACTAAAGAGATGCTCAGAAAGATGGAGGAAGAGAACAATGCCCTCTTTACATCCATAAAAAAAGCATTTGAAAATATCAATCTATCCAGCTTTTCTCAAGAGGAGTATCTTAATTACTCTACCGACTAACACACCAATTTTTAATATTTTAGTTGATAGAGTAATAAATAAGAAATATTTTTTAATTGTTGTGTTATAATAGCCCTGTTATGCTTACCTGCTGGGTGTTAGAAGTAAATTATTGCATCTTCTACAAAAAGTATCTCTATCTAAAAAGATAAGGTTAAATTTCATGAATTTAAATATTAAAAGAGTATTATCAAGAGGTGTTTAACGCAAACAATGGCAATGCAAGGGAAAGTAATGTGCAATCTAGATGAGATTATAGAGTACTCAAAAACTTTAAATTTACTATATGTTGAAGACAATATTGAAGCTAGAGAGACAACAAGTATAGTTTTTGAAGAATTTTTCAAGAGTGTAGTGCTCGGAGTAAATGGCGAAGATGGTTTGGAAAAGTTTAAAACAAATAGCATAGATCTTGTCATAACAGATATAAATATGCCGCGTCTAAATGGGCTAGATATGATACGAAAGATAAGGGAAACCAATACAGATGTGCCTATTCTTATATTATCAGCCTACAATGAATCAGATTTTTTCATAGACAGTATTAAGCTGAGTGTTGAGGGGTATTTGCTTAAGCCTATAGATATGGAGCAGTTTTTAGGAGTTATAGCAAAAGTAGTAGAGAAGTTGGCTCTCAAAAAAGAAGTAGAGAAACATATCCATTTTTTACACCAATATCAAGAAGCAACAGACCGTAGCACTATAGTTTCAAAATCAGATCTTGACGGTATAATTACATATGTAAATGATGAATTTTGCAAAATATCAGGATATAGTAGAGATGAACTAATAGGGAAAAGTCACAATATAACAAGACATCCCGATAATTCACCATTGATTTATGAAAACCTATGGGATACTATCAAAAATAAAAAAAAGATATATAAGGGTGTTATTAGAAATATCACAAAAAATGGAAAAAGTTACTATGTTAAAATGACTATCAAGCCAATATTAGATATCAACAACAATATAGTAGAGTATATTGCTATAAGAGATGATATAACACAAATTATGAATCAAAAAAAACAGTTCGGTGATGCCGTAGAAGCTTTAGATGAACCGTTAATCGTCTATATGAGACTTGAAGAATTTGATATTCTTGAAGAGTTTTATGATGATAGTACAGTTGAAATGATTCAAGATGAGATAGCTAATTATCTTGAAAACAATATGCCTAAAACTTGCAATTTTGATAGAGTTTATCGACTTGGTGCCGGTGAATATGCCATGGTTAATGAAACAAACAAATGCCTAAAAAATACGGAAGTTTTCATAAGAGAGTTAAAAGCATATCAAGAGAAAATCAGAGAAGATGTAGTCTATATTAGCGATGTTGATTATGATATGGCTGTTATTATTAGCTTAGCATATGGAAAAGAGATGGTTTTAGAAGATGCAAAATTGGGAATCAAAAAACTATTGAAAAATAGACAAGATTTCATAATTGCAAATGGCTTGACTATGAAAGAGCAAAATATGGCACAAAAAAACATGGAGACACTCTCTATGATAAAGAGTGCTGTGAATAATTATAGGATAATCTCATATTTTCAACCAATTATTAATAACAAAACCCAAAAAGTAGAAAAATATGAATCATTAGTAAGATTAATAGACGAAGAAGACAAAGTATTATCTCCATTTTTTTTCTTAGAAACTGCAAAAAAAGGAAAATATTATTCACAAATAACCGATATTGTTTTAGGGAATTCATTTAGTGTATTGGGAAAAACAGATAAAGATATTACTATAAATCTATCAGCACTTGATATTGAGAAAAAAGCAACCAGAGAAAAGATTTTTTCTTTGCTTAGGAGAAATAGACGAAATACCAACAGGATCGTATTTGAGCTTTTAGAGGATGAGGCAGTAAAAGATTTTAAGGTGATATCAAATTTTATAGATGAAGTAAAAGAGATGGATGTTAAAATAGCAATAGATGATTTCGGCTCTGGGTATTCAAATTTCGAGAGACTTATGGACTATAGACCGGATATTTTAAAGATTGATGGCTCTTTGATTAAAAATATAGAGACAAACAGCTACTCTCTCTCGGTTGTAAAGACTATCATAGCTTTTGCAAAAGAGCAGAATATTAAAACCGTTGCAGAATTTGTGGAAAATAGAGTGATATATGAAATTTTAAGTGATTTAGGTGTTGATTATTCGCAGGGATACTACTTTGGGAAACCCATGATGTTTGAAGATAACAAAAAGGAAAAGTGATAAGCTATGGATATAAATGAACTAGTTAGTACCACCCAGACTCTGCGGCTTTTATATGTAGAGGACAATCTTGATGCCAGAGAATCTACGCTTGGCATGCTTGAGAGTTTCTTTAGTGATATAGTTGTTGCGGTGGATGGAGAAGATGGGCTAGATAAGTTTAATAGCTCTAAAAAGAGTTTTGATATAATCATAACAGATGTAAATATGCCAAAAATGAATGGTTTGGAAATGATAGGGAAGATAAGAGAAAAAGACGATAAAGTCTATATAGTGATTATATCAGCTCATAAAGAATCAGGTTATTTCAAAGAAAGCATGAGTGTAGGCGCAAATGAGATCATGTTAAAACCCATTGAGATAGATAAATTTCTATCTTTATTGAGTAGTTTATGTGAAAAAATATAATATTTCACCCAAGGCAAATATCGGTGTCTAAAAGAAATTTTTTCTTAAATTATGATGATACTCTTATATCAGAAATGTTTAAAAATATCATAATGGGAGCAATTGCTTCAAACATCATTGCACCGATTGTTGTTGCCTATATTCTTTTTGGACTAATACCTCTTTTCGTACTCACTATGTGGTTATGCATTCATATCTTTCTCTTTATACTAAAAATATACTCTTACAAACAATTTATAGCATCCAAAAAAAACAACGATGGTAAAACTAGAAAATTTTTGATATTTTATATGATAAACGCTTTTATCACAGCATTTTTACTAGGGTCAATTGTTATAGTGGGTGTTATCTACAAAGTGCCTAATATAGATATTTTGATGATAAGTATTTTTGCCATAACCGTAAGTGCCGGCTCTATTGGAAGCATAGGCACTGTATTTATAGTTTTCCTAGGCTTTACATTTTTTTCAATTACACCTGTTATAGTAGCTCTTTGGTACCATGGTGGAGATAATTTTGATACATTTGCTATGGTGTTGGTTATATATATGTTTATTCATATGATTTCAGGTATAAAATTTTTCAATGTAAATAGAAGAAATATAGAGTTGCAAAAAAAGTTTAAAACTATCTACAATAAATCATTTGACGGCATAGCTCTTATAAAAGGACATAAAGCTATAGAGTGCAATGATAGACTAGCAAAGATGTTTGGCTATAGAAATGGAAAAGAATTTTTGAGCTATAATATTTCAAAATTTATGCCTCCAACTCAAAAGAGTGGAGAATCATCCATGAAAAAGATGCTAAAAGAGCTTAAAAAAGCAAGTAAACAGACAATTAGCTTTGAGTGGATACAAACTAAAAAAAATGGAAGCAACTTTTGGGTGGAGATAACGCTGATTCCTGTTGAGATAAACAAGGAGAAGGTTATATATGGCGTATGGAGAGACATAGACGAGAGAAAGAAGACAGAAAAAAGGCTAAAAGAAGATGCAAAACAGATAAAGGCTCTGCAAGAAAAGACAAGAATAGCGCTTCTAGGAACAAACTCCGGTACTTGGGAGTGGGATTTGATAAATGATGTTATTATTTCATCTGCCGAATCCAAAATGATAATTGGATATACAGAACATGAGTATGAAAAGCTTTTTTGGCAAGATCTTATTCATCCTAATGATTTAAAATCAATTATGCTAATCTTACAAGATGCTTTTAATTTGAAAGAAAAAAATGTCGAAGTAGTTTATAGAATAAAACATAAAAATGGCAAATGGGTATGGATTATGAGTAAAGGATTTATAGAGTATGATGAAAATCAAAAAGCTGTAAATATCATTGGAGTAAACACAGATATAACTGCGATAAAGAGAGCAGAAGATGAGATAAAACGCATCAACAGTAATTTGGAAAGAGAGATAGTTAAACAGATAAATACTTTAAGACAAAAAGACCAGCAACTCCTACACCAATCCCGCCTTGCCCAGATGGGGGAGATGATCAGTATGATAGCCCACCAATGGAGACAACCGTTAACGGCTATATCTGCCACAAGTGGAGCGATAAATCTAA
>JALUMZ010000339.1 GCA_027055635.1 Campylobacteraceae bacterium | reverse complement strand
ATCTCATCATATAAAATAGTTGCCAGTTTAGTTAAAGTTAAAGGTTCTTTATGATTTATCTGTATTTTTATAATTTCCATTTATTGACCTAGTATCATTTTTTCAACTTCAATTTTTGCATCTTCTAAATCTTGTTTTGCTTCATCATTTAGTTGCTTTGCTTTATCTCTTATGGCTTGAATATAGTCTGCTATTTCATTTTGTTTTTTTATTGGAGGAAGTGGAATTTTTATTTTTTTAATATCCTCAGCATATACATGAGGTTGCCCTGAACCTTGTTGTAAATGATAAAGTTCTTGTTGTTTTAATTTTAATACTTCAAATAAAAAAATTGTTATCAATTTTGTTTCATCCTTTGAACTTAACACATTACAATCAGAAGCAAATATTGGATTTATATGATACCAAGCATAACCAGCATATGCCCCAGAAGCACTAATTGTAATAATATTTTGATAGTTATATTTATTATGTGTATATGGACTTGTTTGTCCCCCTCCAACTACGGGATAATTACCTCTTATTACATCTTTACTTGTAATACTCTGTCCCTTTTGAATATAAGCCAACTCGATTAAATCAAACTCTTTATATTTAATACTTTGCATTACATTTGTACAATATTTATAATAAAATGGATCATACCTTCCACTGCCAATATCACTCAAATCAACATCAAACATTCTTTTTTCCAAACTATTATCAATTTTTGGTAAAGTTATACCTAACTCATCTAAAAGATAAGTGTCAATACTATCTAATAACTCTTTTGCTTGTTTTTCTTTTTGTTTTTTAGATTCAATAGCACTCTTATAAATTTCTAATATTTTATTATCAAAAATTATTGGAATAGAAAGCAATGCAGGGTAGTCAAGTGCAGGTCTAGTTCCTCCAGTCGCCCTTCTACTTGCTAGTATTTCCCCTATATCTGTATTTAGATATGAAGCTAATATTTCACTTGTTTGTCTATCTTTTGTTTTTATAACTACCATGTGTTGATTTGTATTTCCTACAAATCCTTCAGGAGCAACAGAAGCTATAGCCATACGACCAACACCTGTTATCTTAACAAGTAAATCACCACCACTAACTTGACTTCTTTTTAAGTAATTATTATGAGTTTCTTCATTGATATATTTACAATTGTCAAGTTTTAAAAATCCTGTATGAGATAGATTTTGAACTCTTAAAAATGGTATTCCATTTTCTTTATCTGAATAATATTTTTCTTTTTCAGATGTTTTTGGAGTAGCACCACTAGATATATTTTCTATAAATATTCTTAGAGGTAAAGCACCTTTACTTTTTACTTTTTCTTCTAGCTTCATGATACTAGGGATATAATAAAAAGGGTCTAATCTTTTTTCGATTTCTGATCTATTTAACATAAAACATTTTTCGCTATCTATATTTTTATTCAGTACAAACTTACTCATCATCAACACCTTTGAGCTTTTTAGGAAACTGACTCTCTTTAATCATCTTCTTCTCATTTGATTTTACTGCTCTTTCTAACTTTTTCAAATCTTTTGAAGCAGGTAACTCTTCAGGTTTTATACCACTATCATCTAGCAACTTTCTGATGTTAGTGTTGTTCGTTACATGCTCTGTTGTAATTGAGTTTTGTCCTTGTAAGTCATGCTGTTTTACATTATGATTTGTTATCTCTGTTGCAAGATTTTTAGCTGTTATGGTTACTGTTGGTAAAAAGTCTGCCAATGGTCTTCCCTTGGGAACGCCGAGTTTATCTTTCATATTTTGAGTGTTATTCCCACCAAAAAGTGCTTGGTCACCTTTGGAACGTATAATTCCAAAACCTCTGTTATCTACACCCCTCTCAAAGATATTTTTAGAGAGTTCTGTTTCACTATCTGTAAGCTTTGCTCTAGCATTTAGTCTATCTTCTAGCTCTAGCCTTTGCTCTAGCAACTCTTGTTTTCTAGTCTGCATTGCAAAATAAGTTTGAGCAAAAGCTATCGGCTCTTTTGAACTATCTCCATTTTGAGCTATAAGATAACAAGCATATCTTGTGAGCATAATATCATCAATTTTTTTAGTAGCACCCTTTGGCATATCTATCGTTTTGTTGATGCTAACAAAATGATAAGAAGAGTCTATTTTAGCCGTCGCACAAGATGTTTTTGCTTTATCTATAACATTATTAAAATTTCTCCATTCGCTATAGCCTAAAACTTTTTGTAAATCTCTAGCATACCAGTACTCTATCTCAGTATCTTCTAAAATAGATGATATTTGATTAAATTCATCTTGAAGTTTCAATATCGTAATTTTATTCATCATCAATCACACTTTGAATAAATCTAGCAAGTTCTTTTTCTATAACTTCTAGTTCATTGTTTCCTGTACTTCTGCCTGTAGCATCAAACCCAATATCTTCTGCTATCGCCATAAAAATAGAATAATCTTCTAGTTTTGACTGTTTAGTTTTGATATAAAGCTCTTCTAAATCATCTTTTAAATTATTTATTTGATTTGTATATTTTTCACTTAGCTCTTTTTTGAACTCTTTAAACTCTTCACTTTTTTTATCGCCACTATATTCTGATATTTCTACTTTTTTAGCTGTCTCTATAGCTTTTACTTTTACTTCATACTCATTTGAGTTTTTTATCTCTTCTTGTATCTCTTTTTTAAGATTTTCTATATCTTCTGTAGTGGATTTTTTATGTTTTCTTAAAAATAAAACCGAACTTTTCACTCCTGCACCAGTATGAGCAAAAGCAGTTTGCGGCATAGAAATAACAGCTACTATTCTAAACCATTGTTCTATATTGTCTCTTACATATTGCATAGAACTATTTGTAAGTATCCCATCAGGGATGACAATAGCTAAAAATCCACCCTCTACCAAAAAGTTATAATCTTGCTCTATAAAAAGAACTTCTGTACTTTGATTTGCCCTCTCTTTTGAAGCACTATTTTTTAAATCTAACCAAGAAGTATCTTTATTTCCTAGAGTGTATTGATGTAAATATGCTGACTCTGTCTGTTTCACAGATGAGCCAAAAGGTGGATTTGTGATGATAAAATCAAAACTATCATATTTAAAACCATCATTAGCACTTTTTTCCATCAGCACATCACTTTTAAGAAGTCCATCACTTGTGATAACATTTGTATGCCCATCATCATGAATAATCATATTCATCTTAGCAGTTCTACTTATCTGCTCATTTATCTCTATCCCAAACAGTTTTTTTTCTGCAAAATCGTGCCAATGTCTAAAGTGTTTATCGGAACCCTCTTTAAAATATTCACTTGCCTCTTTTCTAACTTTGTCAAGTGCATAGAGCAAAAAACCACCACTACCACAAGAAGTATCTATAACTCTACTCTCATGAGTAATAGGTAATACATTAACAATAAATTTTACAATATTTCTAGGTGTAAAAAATTGTCCAAAATCTCCTCGAAAATATGAACCCATAAAAGTTTCAAATGCTTTTCCTTTAGAGTCTAAATCTGTTTCACTTAGATTTATATCTTCTAGGTAACTTACAACAGTTTTTACTTTTTTATGGTCTAGTCGTATATTGTCTTTAAAAACTTCAGGGTCTCTCTTTTTTCCTTCATCGTAAAGTGCATTTACTCTTTTAAAAAGTTCTTTTGATATTTTTTCTTCTATCTTCTTTTTTTCTTCATCCGTTGCATCTTCAGGAACAGTTTCACTAAAAATTTGAAAATCATAAGGTTTACCCTCTTTTCTTAGTTTTCGTTCATCCCAAATCTTACAAAATATAAGTTTATCAAGTTCATCAAACGCTGCACTAGGATTAAGTTCCCCTCCTGCCCAAAGTGAGTTATGTGCTTGTTTAAATCTTTTTGTGAGTTCACTCTCTTCTATAGTCTCTATATCAAAAAAGTTCTTTTTTGTTTCACTTTCAAGAAGTTCATCAGTTGAGACTCTTCCACCTTTTGCATATTTATATTTCTGTATTTCTGTTTTTCCAAATCTAGGAATATCAGGAATAGTCTGTTTTACACTACTATCTTTATCTATCTTAAAACTTTTTTCTATACTTGAAACTATCCAAAGATATTGAATAGTTCCAGCTAGTGCATAAGCATAACTAGCAGCTTGTTCTATAGCTTGATTAAACTCTTGATTTGATACATCTTGATGTTTACACTCAACTATAATATGTGGTTGTGTATGTTCTTTGTCTTTATAAACTACTATATCTGCTTCTTTTGAAGATACACCCATTTTTACAGATACAAATTGAACAATATTCTCTTTAGGATAGCCATAATTTAATATAAGCTTTAAGTAAGCTTCTGCTTGAACTTTTTCTTCAGGATTTGAGTAGTTTCGTTTTTTGTTTTGCTCTATGTATGTTATATATTTTTCTTCTGAATCAATATATATTAATCCTTTTTTTATACCACTTTTAATCAATCCTGTCATTTTGTTCTCCATATTGTATTGTAACTTTTTCTTCTTGATAAACGGCACTGTTACCTTCCCAAGAAACCTCTGATGATGTCAGATTATTGACACCCTTAGTTCCACTATATATTAAGACCGTATCCATCCGCAGAGCATCATTGTGCTTTACTCTGAGAGTCACACTTCCTACAGAACTCGCTACTATCACACTCTCTCCCTCACTATAATCAGCTTCACTGTGCATATAAACAGACTCTTCGCGTTTAAACTGAGAGTTCAGGCTTGTAGCAGACTTTGGTGTTAAGAGATAAAGCTCTTTACTCTTTTTTCTTTTCTTGCCTCTGTTTTTTGTAAGAACTATTTTATTTACTGATCTATCTATCTCTATCTCTTCAAGAAATACAAACTCGTTATCATCTGTATCAAATCCCTCTCTATAAGGAACATCTTCTCTTTCTCGTACAACTAGAGTACCATCATTACTCTCTTGTGCAAAACTTTTGAAGTGTTCTATATACTCCTGCTCAGATTTTAGCTCTATCTTATACTCTTTACAGAGATAAGAGGCAAGCTCATACTCGCTTATCCCTATCTCACTCTCTACTATCTTTGGCATCTCTATCAT
>JALUMZ010000338.1 GCA_027055635.1 Campylobacteraceae bacterium | reverse complement strand
CTCCTCTTGCATACGGACTATATTTCCAAGAAAGAGTTTTGCGTACTTTTTAGGTTTTGCTCTAAGTTTTAGTATCGATTTTGCAAGAAACCTCATACCTCTTAGTCCAACTATCGGCATCGGTGTCTTTAGCATATATTTTGAGATTTTTTTGAGATTTTTTCTAATTATAGGTTTTAAATCTATCTCTTTTGGTATCGAAACCGGATAGTACAGCAAGCCTTTTGGCGCCATCATGCCCTTTGCAAATCTAGCCTTACTCAAAGACTCTTTGGAGCATCTGACACTCTTGTCAAACACAGGGTCGCTTATGAGATACTCTTCGCCCTCTTTACCGTAAATCAGCAGATTGTGTGCATTAAAATGAAATCTAATCTCAGGAGGAAAATAGTCTAGCCAATATACTGAACTTTGAGCTCCTACTATCTTGCCTTGCCCTAAAAGCTCATCTAGCCTCTCTTCGCCTTTTTGTTTGGATGAAAAAGTCTCCAAGTTCATCTGAATCTTTAAATTTTTTTGGATATTTTTTATGATCGCCTTTGGAACACTTCTATATGACACAAGAGGCATCCCCCCAATCTTAACAAAAGGTATATAGACGAAATTAAGAACATTTGAGAGTCCAAATATCATAGGCTCACTGATGTCAAGCCCATAATACCTAAGCATAGAGGACATCACACCACTTTCACAATGTGCATGGTGAGTATGTTTAAAATCACTCATTTATATCCTTTGGGATTTTCTTGATCTCTTCAAGGCTTTTTCCCAATGCCTCGCAATAAACTAATAGCCTTTTTTTGGATATTTTATCAAAAATTTTTGGATTAAAATCCCTTTTAATAGTCCACTTAAAAAACCCTGTAGATTGAGATAAAACCGTAAGATCCATCCTGACTTCATACATATAGTAGTATAGCGGTGATCTCTCTTTTGCTATTACTTTTTTCAGAGCCTCTTTTCTACTCTCTTCTAAATCATCTATGGCTTGTTGTGTGACTATCTCCTCAGCATCCCAACCGGTTGAGCCGATACTCTTTATCTTACCGTCACTACTGCTAGCATATATCGCTTTTTTCATCTCTCCATAAGTAGAACTGTTGTCTTGGGGTACACTCTTTATATCCATCAAACCACTTCAAGTAACATATAAGCTGTAGAAAATCGTCCGCTCTCAGGTATATAACACAAAAGTTTTTGACCCCTCTTTAGTCTGCCGGAGTTAAAAAGCTCCTCTAAGATGATATATATGGAGGCTGAGCCTGTATTTCCTTTAGTGCTAAGATTTGTAAACCACTTATCTTGGGGTATATCACAATTTGCCTCTCTCATGCCATCATACAACTTATCTTTGAAATAATCAGATGAGTAGTGAGGCAAAAACCAATCTATCTCTTTGGGATCAAACATCTCTTTTTTAAGCATCTCTTTTAGGGGTTTTACTACTGTGTATTCTACAATCTTTTCATTTAGCAATTTTACATCCTGCTTAACTGCAAATATAGACTTGCTTAGCCACTCACTCGGCAAATACTCTCTATACCCCTTAAGAGTTCCATCTTTTAATTTTTCACAACCACTATACATACAAGCCTCTTGTTCATTTGCATAGGACTTTGCAAAGATTTTATCAATCCTTAAAGAAATTTCTCCATCATTTGGTCTGTTGCTAACACCGATAGCCCCTGCACCGTCACTAAGCATCCACCTGAGAAAATCTTTTTCAAATGTCAGTTCTTTATTTTTTTTGACTAACTCTACTCTGCTTTTAACCTCAGGTTCAAAATTTCTTCCCCTCATAGACGCAGATATATTTTCACTTCCCGTTGTGATAGCACTCTGAATCAATCCAGCTTTTATCGAGGCATAAGCATACTTTAGGGCACTCAATCCACTTAGGCAAATTCCTGCTATACTAACAGTCTCCATAGCCCCAAGGCTACTCTCGCCAAGTACCATCAAAGCATGGCTTGGTAAAAGCTGATCAGGAACCGTTGTGCCACAAACCAAAAGATCTGCCTTATCGGTGTCAAAACCTCTATCTTTCAAAAGCGAGATCGCCTCTGCTGCCATCCTTGCATTTGAGTGTGTTGTCTCTTTGGTTTTGGGATCTATGGCATAATATCTGTTTTTTATCTTATTTGATCTAAGCACTACTCTCTTTACTAAAGATGGCTTTCCATCTACCATGCCTAAAACATTTTCTATATTGTCGTTATCAACTGCCTCATTTGGAAAAAATGCTGCTATATGATTGATATATACTTGATTTATCTTATCTTCCACTTGGTTCCTCATATTTTTTTTCTAATTCAATCAATCTATCTTTTTGAAAATGGTTCAATACTTTTCTAACTAAAAGATTTATAGGTACAAGCGTAAAAACCATCAAACCTAAAAAAATAGCATAAACACTTATAGCTATCTTTCTTGGCAGGGACTTTTTTTTGCCGAAAAAATCTATAATATTTCCCCATATATAGAAACTTCTAGTCGCTATCACCTCCGAGGCTATCAATTTTCCATTGACATTTACTGCACCTAAATTTTTCAAAAGAGGCTTATCTCTCTTCTCCAAATCATTTCTTAAGGCAAAATTTAACCTCTCTCCAAATTTTGAAGCACTATCTATATCACTCTGCAAAATTCCGGCTGGCGGAAAAAACCAAAAAGCATCTTTTTTTCCACTTAACAACCACCTAGGTGTTGTAACAAAAGAGTAAATTCCTTTCCCCTGATCTGTTAGTGCGACATTGTCTATCAGTTTTGCCCCTATATTGCCTAAGAGCATCTTCATCTTCTCTTGTGCCATCACCCACATATCTCTACAAGCTATCAATGTGATGACTCTCTTGTCTTTGAGGAGTTTTTTTGCTTGGTTTGATTTTAAAAAGCCCACAATTGGTGACGAAGGAGCCAAAAACCAAATAGTGTATCCCAAAATAACTAAATCATAACTCTCATCCAATCCATCCAACTCCTCTACTTCACAGCCTCTCATATGAGCAGCATCAGGAAACTCATCAAAAAATTCATAAAATGACCATGGATAAGGATAAGGCTTGAGTGGCTTTATCTCTTTTATATCAACCCTAATATCTTTATCGCCAAGTTTTGAGACAAAACTATCTACGACACTCTTTAATTGAGCAGATTGAGAATAATATAAAACTAATACTTTTTTCATATATTTTTTTTACTTTAGATGTTGATTTAAATGGGCTATCATTTTACACTAAGTGCAATTAATCCTCTATTAATTCCACAAAATGCCTCTTAGTAAAAAAAATCTTTGGATGAAGAGTCTTGAGTGTACCATGCTAAGGCGAAAATTGTCTTTTACCTTATCAAAATGGCTTACTCTTTGGCTAATCGGTGGATAGTAACACTCTACCTCAACTTCCACTATATCACCTCCACCAAAGCTATGAAGCACTAAAACTTCTATCTCAAAATCAAATCTTCTCTTTTTTAGATTTAAGTCTAGTATAGATATGGGATAAACTCTAAAACCGCTTTGCGTATCTTTTAGGTTTTTAAAAGTCTCCAAATTTACCCAAAAGTTACTAAATTTTCTCCCAAATTTAGAGCTTTTAGGTACATTTTTGGCATTAAAATTACGACTACCAATCACAATAGTATTTTCTTTATAAGCGGCAGTTAGTTTTTCTACTTCAGATGCCACATGTTGTTTGTCTGCATCCATAGTAACAAAGCTTTTAAAGCCCAGCTCTTTAGCTTTTTTTGCACCACTAAGTATAGCTTCACCTTTGCCAAGATTTTTTGGATGGGTTAGCACTATAGTATCATCATCTTTAACTTCTACTCTACTATCTGAGCCATCATCAACCACAATCAGAGTATATCCATATCTTTTTACATCTTTTATCACCTCTGATATATAAGGTGAGTTATATACAGGAACTACAACACAAACACTCATAAAACAAAACTTGCCACAATAATATCATCACTAAATACTTCAAACCTGTTTTTATTTCGTTTATACACAAGAGTTTCACCCGGCTTGACCAACTTTAGAAATTTTGCCCTCTTTATTGATTTTATTTCAAAATTAAAAACCTTACTAACTATCTCAAAATGTATAAAACCCGGCATTATTGGTTTTGTAGGAAAATGTGCTTTAAATACAGGATGATTTTCATCACTAAGTTTTATAACAGCTTCATTTTCATCTTTAAATATCAAATCATACAAACTATTAACAAACATCAAACACCTCAAATATTTTTAACTAAGTAATTTATCTGTATCTTATCTAATAAAGGTATAATTCTCTCTTTAAAAACTAGCCTTATTATCAGACTTCTTGTAGTCTATCACTTACTCTCTAGGAAATACATGTTCACTCTAAAAAATTATGATACATCAAACACTAAAAATGATATTTTATCCGGTACTGTTGTAGCTGTCGCTCTTGTGCCAGAAGCTATAGCCTTTGCACTGGTTGCCGGCTTTAGTCCACTAGTTGGATTATACACTGCTTTTATACTAGGATTAATCACCGCCTTAATCGGTGGAAAACCCGGTATGATTAGTGGTGCTACAGGCTCTATGGTCGTTGTTATGGTTTCTTTGGCTTCAAATTATGGATTGCAATATGTTTTGTGGGCTACAATCTTAACCGGACTTATCCAAATAGCGATAGGTTTGGCAAAACTTGGAAAATTCATCAGATTTGTTCCTCAACCCGCGATATACGGATTTGTAAATGGCTTGGCTATTGTGATAGCTATGAGCCAATTTCAATTTTTCAAGGGTGCGGATTATATGATGTATGTATTGGTAATATCTACTATGTTAATCATGTATTTTTTACCCAAATACACAAAAGCAGTGCCGGCCGGTCTTGTCTCTATCGTGCTACTAACCATGGTAACTTATTTTGCAGGATTTGACACCAAAACCGTATCTGATTTAGGAAATATCAGTGGAAGCTTACCAACTTTTTCGCTTCCAAATGCACCGTTTAACCTTGATACCTTAAAAATCATACTACCCTACTCTGTTATTTTAGCTCTAGTCGGGCTGATAGAGTCACTTTTGACCTTGTCGGTACTAGATGAAAT
>JALUMZ010000337.1 GCA_027055635.1 Campylobacteraceae bacterium | reverse complement strand
GATATATATAGCAGTCAGTTTCATATTGGTACTAAGTTTACTTTCTAGTAATTTTTTTAGTTATTTGTCGTCAAAAGATATCATAAAAAAAGACATCGAAACAAATCTTTTAAATCTTGCTAGTTCAAATTCGATGGCTATAAATATGTTTTTATCTTTCAAACAGGATGTTTTGGAAAATATGTCAAAAGAGATAAAAAATCCTGATAACACAAGAGATAGTAAATTGATAAAAAAGTTTAGAAACATACAAAAAGTTATGAAAACGGATGATGTTTATGCCGGCTTTGAAGAGGACGGTAGATTCGTAAGTTCGTCACTTGCAAAAACTCCAGACAGATATGACCCTAGAAAACAACCTTGGTATAAAGCAGTAAAAGAATCAAAAAAAGATATGATTTCTGATGTTTATAAAAATGAAACTACACATAAAAAATCTTTTGCTTTTATGTCTAAAATGAGAAATGATGACAGTAGTTTTATAGGTGTCTTGGCTTCTGTGTCAAATTTTATGAGATTAGATAAGATGATAAAGAATATCAGTGTTGATGGTGGGTATGCCTTTTTATTGAGTAGAGATGGCAAGTTGATATCTTATCCGGATGTTAAATATATCGGTAAAAATATATCTCAAATCGACAGCTCTTTATCTATTTTTGAAAAAAATATAATGAAAACTTCCAAAGGTTTATCAGAATACAGGTACAAATCAGAAGAAAAAATTGCAGCATTTGATACGATAAAAAGTACTGGTTGGAAGCTTATTGTTGTTAAAAATAAAAAAGTTGCATATAAGGAGTTAAATAACCAATTGGTAAAAAATATAATAGCAACAATTTGTTTTACACTTGTTGGAACTATGTTGATAATATTTATACTTGCTAGACTTTTTATTCCTATAGAAAATTTAAAAGAGATGGTAAGTGATTTGGCAACCAAAGATGCTGATTTGACATCTAGAATAGATGTAAAAGGAGATGATGTATTGGCTCAGATTGGAAAAGGATTTAACCTTTTTATTGAAAAGATTCAGAATCTTTTGATTGAAGCAAAAAATGACAGCAGTGAAAATTCAGCTATATCCGAAGAACTTAGTGCGACAGCACTAGAAGTTGGCAAGAGAGTGGATGAGGAGAGTGTAACTATAACAAATATAAGTGAAAACGGAAAAAATTTGCATATAAAATTAAGTAATTCAGTAGATATTGCAAAAAAAGCCGGAGAGTACCTAGAGCTTTCAAATAGTGTACTAATGGATGTTAAAAAAGATATTAAGGCTTTACATGCAAAGCTCAATGAAACTTCAATAAAAGATGTAGAGTTGGCGGATAGATTAAATACAACTAGCCAAAATACAGGTGAAATCAAAGAAGTGCTGAGTGTTATAAATGATATCGCAGATCAAACGAATCTATTGGCATTAAATGCAGCGATTGAAGCAGCTCGTGCCGGAGAACATGGCAGGGGATTTGCAGTTGTTGCAGATGAAGTGAGAAAACTTGCAGAAAAGACACAAAAATCCTTGATAGAGATAAATTCCACTATAAATGTTGTAGTTCAATCAGTCCAAGAAGTCAGTCAAGAGATGGATAACTCTTCAAAAGAGATTCTAGAGATTTCACAAAATGGGGAAAATTTAAATAAAAAAGTTGAAGAAACAGTAGAAAACATGCAAGAAACTACCGTGATCACAAAACAGACTATTAGTGACTATCTTGATGCGGCAAAAAATTTAGAAGATATAGTAAATGATTTAAGACACATAGATGAACTTTCAAGCACAAATGCTAGAAGCGTAGAAGAGTTGGCAAATGCTAGTGAACACCTAAGTACTCTGACAGAAAAACTAAATAATGAGCTAAAAAAATACAATACTTAGGTATCGCTTATAAGTTCTATTCCCTCTAAGTTATTTTGATAGGTCGTGCTTAGATAATCTATGTAAAATCTATCAAAATGGCTTTTTGCACCATTTAAGCAAAGTTTAAAATAGTCGATATTTGGTAGTATTTTACTATTTTGTTTGCCATTTTTTCCTATGTAAACAAAGCAGTTTTGAGCTATGGTGTCGTCTTTATAGTATTGGACAAGTCCATTTCGTAAGTTTAGTCTATCATATCCTATCTCCCTCTCTTCTAGTTCTTTAAGAGAATTTTCAGAAATATTCTTTATAAGTATGGCATTGAACCAAGAGTCATCATCTTTTTCTATGTTTAGCACAGCTCTATTTATAGTATCAGCCCTTCTGCGAGATGGTTCTTGATTGAAAATCCTTTTATAGCCCTTAACTCTAACAAACTCAACCATATCCATAGATATGCCATGACTTCTTAGCTCCTTGGGGTGCAACAAGCTTCCATATACTATTTGATTATAGCTGCTACTCTTCATTTTTCTTCATAGAGAGTATCCATGTAGATATCTCTTTTAACTCCTGATTTGTAAAATACTCAAATTCTGGCATTATGTTTTGCTTAAAATTTTTATATTTACCTTGTGAGCCATTTTTGATACTTTGTTCTATGCGCTTTTGTTTAGCACTTTTTGAAATATCAATAAACGCAGGTGCAGTTTTACCCTTTTTTATACCATGACACTCCATGCATCCATATAAGTTGACAATATTTTCACCAGACACTGCTTGTGAAAAACTATATATAATACCAAGTAAGATTAGAACTTTTATCACAGAGTTTTCCTAGGTTGATTTCTAAAAATAATTTTTGGTATTATATCAAAAATATGTTTTTAAGTCCTTATTTAGTAAAATATCGTCACTACAAAACTTCCAAAGGAAAATATATCATGAGAGGCTATAAAGTCTTTTCAGGGACAGCTAACCCTGAGTTTTCAAAAAAAGTTGCCAAATATTTGTCTTTACCGCTTTCACCTGCTGTTATCAAGAGATTTAGTGATGGTGAGATAAGTGTGCAGATAAGTGAAAGTGTCAGAGGAAAAGATGTTTTTATTATCCAATCAACATGTGCTCCGGCAAATGTAAATTTGATGGAATTGTTGATTCTTACTGATGCACTAAAAAGAAGCTCTGCTAGCTCTATTACCGCTATTATGCCATATTTTGGCTATGCAAGGCAGGACAGAAAAGCAGCTCCAAGGGTGCCGATAACTGCAAAATTGGTTGCAAATATGATAGAGACTGCCGGAGTTGACAGGGTTGTAACTATTGATTTGCATGCAGGTCAAATTCAAGGCTTCTTTGATATACCGGTGGATAACCTATATGGTTCTATCATCTTTCATGAATATGTTAAAAATAAAAATCTTAAAAACCCTATCATAGCCAGTCCAGATATAGGTGGAGTAGCAAGAGCTAGAAGTTTTGCTAAGAAGCTAGGAGTTGAGATGGTGATAGTGGACAAAAGAAGAGAAAAAGCAAATGAATCTGAAGTGATGAATATCATAGGTGATGTATCAGGAAAAGATGTCATCTTAGTAGATGATATGATAGATACAGCCGGCACTATTGTAAAAGCAGCAAAAGTATTGAAAGCCAAAGGCGCTACTAGTGTGATGGCCTGCTGTACACACCCGGTTTTAAGTGGACCTGCCTATGAGAGAATAGAAGAGGGTGAGCTTGATGAACTTATTGTATCTGATACAATACCGCTCAAGAATGAGTCGCCAAAGATAAAAGTATTGACAGTTGCTCCAACATTTGCTGAGGTAATCAGAAGAGTTTACCACAACGAAAGCGTAAATGGACTATTTATTTGATAACTGAACAATCTCGAATTAGAAACTTTTCTATTATAGCGCATATTGACCATGGTAAAAGTACGCTTGCAGACAGGCTTATACAAGAGTGTGGTGCTGTAAGCGAGAGAGAGCTTGGTGCTCAAATGATGGATACCATGGATATAGAAAAAGAGCGTGGAATCACTATAAAAGCTCAAAGCGTAAGACTCGATTATGTAAAAGATGGTGAGCACTATATACTCAATCTCATAGATACCCCAGGTCATGTTGACTTCTCTTATGAAGTTTCAAGGTCTCTTGCTTCAAGTGATGGAGCGCTTTTGATAGTAGATGCTTCTCAAGGTGTAGAAGCCCAAACGATAGCAAATGTATATATAGCACTTGAAAATGATTTGGAGTTGATACCTGTCATAAACAAGATCGACCTGCCTGCCGCAGATCCGCATAGAGTAAAAGAGGAGATAGAGCACACCATAGGGCTTGACTGCTCGGAGGCACTTGAAGTAAGTGCCAAAAGTGGCATAGGCGTCAAAGAGTTACTAGATGCTATCATTGAGAGAGTTCCAGCTCCCGAGGGTGACAAAAACGCCCCTACAAAAGCTATCATATATGACAGTTGGTTTGATAACTATCTCGGAGCTTTGGCACTTGTGAGGGTTTATGATGGTAAGATTTCCAAAGGTCAAGAGATATATGTCATGGGCACAAAGAAAAAACATGAAGTTTTAAATCTCATGTATCCTCATCCTCTAGCACTTATAAAAACAGATCATATAAAAACCGGTGAAGTGGGCATCGTAGTTCTTGGTCTTAAAAATATCGGAGATGTGCAAGTAGGCGATACCATAACAGACAATAAAAACAAAACAGCTCATGCCATAGAGGGTTTTGAAGAGGTAAAATCCTTTGTTTTTGCGGGGTTATATCCGATAGAAACAGATAAATTTGAAGACTTAAGAGATGCCCTAGATAAGCTAAAATTAAACGATTCGAGTATCTCGTATGAGCCGGAGACTTCTGTGGCTCTTGGTTTTGGTTTTCGTGTAGGATTTTTGGGTCTTTTACATATGGAGGTTGTAAAAGAGAGACTAGAGCGTGAATTTGGACTTGATTTAATTGCAACAGCTCCTACCGTAACATATAGAGTCATTCAAACAAACGGTGAAACAATAGAGATACAAAATCCAAGCCAATTGCCACCGGTAAATGAGATAGAGAAAATTATGGAGCCTTATGTTAAGGCTACCATCTTGACGCCCACAGAATTTTTAGGCAATGTGATAACTCTGCTAAATACAAAAAGAGCCATACAAGAAAAGATGGATTATCTAAGTGTTGATAGAGTGCTTTTGGAGTATTCTATCCCTATGAATGAGATAGTGA
>JALUMZ010000336.1 GCA_027055635.1 Campylobacteraceae bacterium | reverse complement strand
GTTTATAACAATATATGCAAAAAAAACGCCTACAAATGTAGGCATAAATAAAAATGTATTTGAGAGAATCTGCAGAAGCACTAAAAATAGTGCAAAAAAAGATAATCTTAAATAGTTAATATGAGTGCTATTTCGTCGCATATAGGAAAAAATTTACATTTTATACAATCAGCCCATATCTTATGAGCAGGTAAATCCTCTTTGGGAATTTCGGTAAAATCCAATGTCTCAAAAAATTCTCTTTTATAAGTGAGAGTGAAAATTTGCTCTGCTTTTAAATTCTGTGCAGACTCTATCAGTTTTTTAACTATCCTCTTTCCCACCCCTTTCCCTCTTGCCTTTGGGGATACTATCAAACTTCTAACCTCACCTAACTTATCTGTATGAAAATGTAAAGCTCCAAAGCCAATCAACTCTCCATCAAATTTAGCCAATATATATGATCTTATATTTGTTGCAATCTCATCATCATTTCTAGCTAAAATAACACCACTTTTCACCTCTGGCTCCACTAAGTATTGCATATCTTTTATATCTTTTAGCGTAGCCGAAACATACTCTATCATAAGATTTTCTCCTCTTGAAACAGTGAGTTAAATATAGTCTCAAGTGCTTTATTAATACCACTTTTTTTAGTGCTAGAAACCAAAATAGAATCTGGAAAATCCTTTCTCAAAGCACTTCTAGCTTTTTGATTTAATTTATCCGCCTTTGTAAAAATATGCACAATTTTTTGATCAGGTCTTAAAAGTAGTTTCAGATATTCATCTACATCTTTATCTATCTGCAGTTCTCTATGTCTAGAATCTACCAAGTGTATAAAGAGTCTTATTGAATTTCTTCTGCTCAAAAAGTCATTTAGATTTTTTTGCCACTCATTTTTCATACTTTTTGAAACTTTAGCATAACCAAAACCGGGCAGATCAACAAATCTTGCTATATAGAGATCTTTTTCTTTCATAAAATTTACACTAAAAAAGTTTATAAGTCTAGTCTTTCCCGGAGTAGAAGAGCTTTTTGCTAAACCTTTTTTATTTACTAATGCATTTATGATGGAACTTTTTCCTACATTGCTCCTACCTAAAAAAACAACTTCACTTACCCCATCAGGCATAGAGTCTTCAACACCTTGTGCAGAAGTTAGGAATTTAGATTCCACAACCTTTATCACTTTTTCTTATCCTTTAGTTTAAATATAAATTTTACAGGTCTATTTTTCTTACTATTTACTTCATAATACCCTTTTGCCTGATCTACATTTATAACTTCTGCATATATCTCTTTATCTTTGTTTACCTCTTGCAAAAAAGCATTTTTTCTAATTATATATTTTTGAGCTATCGGATTATATATAAGTGTTTCTCCTTTTGCAAAATATCTTTTGCCTTTTATGCTCAATTTTGCTTGGGCATGTCCTGTGGCAGTATATAGTGTAGGTTGTCTTTTCTTATCGAACTTTATAACAACTTTATCGGCTTTAAGTTCATCTTTGCCTCTTATAACATGTACATTTCCATTAAATACAGATACTCCTTTTGCTTCATCTGCTACAAACTTATCCGCTGTTATCTCTACCTCCGCCGCAAACAGCACAACTGCTGTAAGAAAAAATACTAAATATTTCACTTATCCTCCATTTTTAATCACTGTTTTAATTTTTGTAGCTCTAATTATGCCTTTTTGCATATCATAAGTAAATGCATTTCCATAAGTTTTCATACTCTTTTTAGTAAGTTCAAAAGGCGTATTACTGCTCAAAATTTTATTTGTAATATCATACTTTACACTATTTGCACTCAAAGCAAGCTCATCACTTCTCGTATATTTAACATTTTTATCAAGATAGAGTATATTTTGAGATAGCATACCTTTATCTGCAACTAAGGAATCTATCAATTCTAATTTACCTTCATGCAGTGCTTTTATATTGTACATTTTATCATAATTTTTATATCTCTCTAATTTTTTAGCAATTATGATACTTCCTACCCCGGCTAGAGAAATTTCATAACTCTCCATACCAAAGATTTCAATCTCCGGTTTGTCTATTGAGTTAGATTTATATTCCAATAAATATGGATTTTTTGTCAATAAAAAAATCATGATAAACACACAAAAAAATAGAAAATATTTTAATAATTTTAGAGCCAAAGCTTTATAAACTCCTCCATTTTTCCCTCTTTTTGCAAAATTTTCTCTATCATCTCTCTAATAGCTCCATCACCGCCATTTGTATTTAAAATTGTATCTACTCTCTCTTTTATGAAATAGTTAGCATCATTTGGAGTAAATGACCAAGCAACATTTTTAAGCATACCATAATCATTCAAATCATCTCCTATGGCTGCTACATTTTCATAAGTAAGTTTTTCGTTTTTCAATATTTCATCTAGTTTTTCAATTTTGTTTTTTACACCCTGGTAGAGATAAGATATACCGAGCTCTTTTGCCCTTTTTTCTACAATCTTTGAACTTCTTCCCGTAATAATAGCACACTTATAGCCTAATTTAATCCAAGATACTATGGCTAAACCATCTTTAACATTAAAGCTCTTGTGCTCATTTCCATCATTTGAGTATGTAATAGCTCCATTTGTCAAACATCCATCTACATCAAAGACCAACAGTCGAATCATAACACACCTTTTGTACTAGGAGTGCCCACCCTATCGTTCTTAATTAAAGCTCTTCTTAAACCAACTGCAAAAGCCTTAAAAGCAGCTTCAACTATATGGTGTCTATTTTTACCTCTTCTTTTTATTATATGCAAACTTATACCGGCATTTGTAGCAACAGCTCTAAAAAATTCCTCACAAAGTTCCACATCAAAGCTACCTATCATACCTTCGATACCAAGCTCATAAACAAGATAGGCACGATTACTCAAATCCATATCACACTCAACTGCTGCTTCGTCCATAACAATAACGCTATTTGAATATCTCTCAACATTTTGCAAAGGATACAGAGCTTCTTTTAGCAACAGACCCAAAACTATACCTACATCCTCGACACTGTGATGATAATCTACATGTAAATCACCTCGACATATAACGCTAAGATCTATCAGTGAGTGTTTTGAAAATGCCTCTAACATATGATCAAAAAAACCGATACCTGTTTGTATATCTGATATACCCTTGCCCTCTAAATTTATCTCCATCTCTATGTTTGTCTCTTTTGTAATTCGCTTTAACTCTTTTTTCATCTTTTCTCCTTAATTCCCAACGATAAATGCCCCTGCAAACATACCTTTAGCTATAAAATCCCTAGCCTCATTTTCACTTTTAAATCCACTCAAATAGACTCTATATATAGGAGCATTATCGAGCATATATTTTTTTACTACAGAGTTATACCTATCAAGAACAAGTGCATATCTTCTTGCATATCTTTTAGCTCCATTACTTTTTCTAAATGCTCCGATTTGTACCATATAGCTACTTAGACGGACTGTTTCTATTTTTGCTTTACCTCTAGTAACTAATCCACCAAATCCTATGACTTTTATCCTAACAGGTGCGGTTCCTTTGGCTACTACACCAAGTTTTGAAGCGGCCGCATAGGAGAGGTCTATAATTCTTGTTTTTACAAATGGTCCTCTGTCATTTATTCTCACAACTGCACTTCTAGAATTATTTAGATTTGTAACTCTAAGCATAGTATTCATCGGCAAAGTTTTATGTGCGGCTGTCATATCATACATATTATAAAATTCACCGTTTGAAGTTCTTTTTCCATGAAAATCTTTTCCATACCAACTCGCAACTCCACTAAAAGTATCACCTATGCTGACTGTTGTAGGATAGTAAGTTTTACCACCAACCCTGTATGGTCTCATAGTTGCTCTGTGCATAGAGCTAGAGTTATTTATTTTTACATTTTTAGGAGTAGTAAAATTCTTATTGTATTTGGGATATGCTCTGTAGTTTTTACTGCTACAGCCTGTAAATATAACTAGAAAGCTAATTATCAGAACATAGCTAATTGATTTGAGGTATAACAATTTTTTCACCAACTTTAATCATAGAGTTTTTTTTATGATTTGACTTAATGATGTCGTTTACAGCCACTTTAAATCTTTTTGATATTCGACTAATGGTATCGCCTTTTTTGATGATATAACTTACAACAGCTGGTTTTAGAGATGGAATTACCAAAGACTGCCTTATGTGCAATCTATTTGATTTAAGATTATTAAACTCTTTGAGTACTCTATAACTTATTCCATATTTTCTGCTGATTTTATATAGAGAATCTCCTCTCTTTACCCTATAAACATAAAATTTACTTTTTGATTTACTTGGCTTAAAATTCTGTTTAAAAGTAGCTTGTTTATCATAAGGAATATATACAGTATATTTTCCTCTTTGAGGTGGCACAAAATAGTATCTAAACTGAGAATTATATGCCTTTAACTTTTTCAAAGAAATTCCAATACTTGAAGCTATACTGCTAAGAGGAGTACCTTCTTTTACAAAAACTCTTGCGAATGTCTCAGCAGTACCTTGATTTAAAAGATAATCAGAATTATTTCCCAAGATAAAATCAGAACTATTTGCCATACTTTGCATCATTATTATTTTTCTAATATATAGTCTAGTTTCTCTAGGGATATATTTCTTTCTAGTATTTAACAAAACACTTAAATCTGAACTTTTAGCTCTCTTTATGGCTCTTTTGAGTCTGCCCTCACCACAATTATATGCAATAGCAGCCAAGTACCACTT
Source organism: Campylobacteraceae bacterium (assembly GCA_027055635.1). Lineage (GTDB taxonomy): Bacteria > Campylobacterota > Campylobacteria > Campylobacterales > Sulfurospirillaceae > JAADIZ01. The sequence continues at coordinate 400 of JALUMZ010000336.1, read as the reverse complement.
TCCAAATATACCGTGAAGGTATTTAAGATATTTTATTGCTGCCTTTGTTGATTTTATAGGGTCTCTTCTCTCATCTATATATGAATTTATTTTAAGTCCAAATTTTCTTGCAGCATAAGGCATAAACTGCCACATACCAGAAGCTCTTGCTTTGGAATAAGCATTTGGAGTAAAATTTGATTCTGCCATGGCCATATACAAAAATCCCTCTGGTATGCCAGATTCACTTATGAGTTTCCTTAGGTATGGTACAAATCTATAGCCATTTTCCAAGACTTTTAAAAAATGTTTGGTTCTATATCTATCAACATTTTCCTTCATAGACATAAATTTTTCATCTTTTAAAAAACTTGGATTTATATCAAAACTTTTAAGAACTATTGCTTGTTCTTTATAGTTA
>JALUMZ010000335.1 GCA_027055635.1 Campylobacteraceae bacterium | reverse complement strand
TCTTTCGGTATTCCATGTGTTCTAATGATAGCTTTTTTTATATTTTCCATATCTTTTAACTCATTGAGTGTTTCAACATTATAATCTTTCTTCAATCTTTGAATCTCTTCATTATTATGTATCAGAGGACCGATTGTTGAAGCATCTCTTGAGTTTTGTGCTATATCTATAGCTCTTTTCACACCAAAACAAAATCCATAATGTTTTGCCAATTCAACTTCCATATTTATCCCTATTGCAAATCTGTATTTACTACTTTTGAAAGCAGTTCTATAAAGTTTGGAAAAGATGTTTTAATGCACTCGACATCTTCTATCTCTATTGGAACTAGAGCACCAATCATAGCAAAACTCATAGCTATCCTATGATCTCCATAGCTGTCTATCTTAGCACTCTTAAACTCTCCACCTTCTATCTCATAGCCATCATCAAACTCTTTTGCATCTATGCCACATCTATTTAAATTTTCAACTACGACAGAGATTCTATCGCTCTCTTTTACTCTCAACTCTTTTGCATTTTTTACTATACTCTTGCCTTTTGCAACAGCAAATGCAATGGAGAGAGCGGGAAGCTCATCTATAAGCCATGCTATATTTTTACTTACCTCAACACCACTTAATGGTGCACTTTTAATCACTATATCACCCACATCTTCATATTTTGAATCAGTTTTTATAAACTCTACATCTGCACCCATTCGCGCCAATACTCTATATGCTTCTATCCTAGTATCATTTAAGAGCATATTTTTTAGTCTTATTTGAGAGTTTTCTGTGATCGAAGCTATAACAGCAAAAAAGAAACCACTAGATGGATCATTGGGTACCTCTAATTTTAGAGGCTCCAATGGAGTATCTTGAGGATATATTTTCAAAGTAGTATCATCTATTTCTATCTGTGCCCCCATAGCAATTAGCATTTTTTCACTATGATTTCTGCTCATCACGGGCTCTTTATATACAGACACACCTTTGCTACCTAGTGCTGCTAAAATCATAGCAGTTTTTACTTGAGCTGAAGCTATTTGACTTGTATAGTTATAAGCTCTTAAAGAACTATTGCCTCTTATAGCAATAGGTGCAAACTCTCCATTGTCTCTCCCGCCTATCATGGCACCTATAGATCTCAAAGGGTCTGCCACTCTTTTCATAGGTCTTGAATTCAAATATCTATCCCCGCTAAGAACAAAGAAACCACTTTGAGAAGACAAAAAGCCCATCAGCAACCTAATGGCTGTACCTGAATTGCCACAATCAAGTATATCTGCCGGCTCCTTTATGCTTTGAGGCGGTGTTATAGTGATGATATCTCCATCATCATAAATCTTAGCGCCAAGCTTTGAAATGATATTTAGAGTACACATCGTGTCTTCTGCTCGTAGATAATTCTTTATAGTAGAGCTTTTATTGCTCAGCATAGAAAAAATAGCACATCTATGAGAGATAGACTTATCACTTGCTATGTCATATATGATTTGACTAAAATTTCCCTTGGGAGAAACTTTTAATATACTCATCTTATATCTATACCAAACTCTTTTTTTAATGAACTTAAAATAAGATCAATAGCTTCAGATATATCTTTATCTTTCAATGTTTTATCAGGTGCTTGGAAATTAAACTTGATAGTAAGGCTTATATTCTCTCCTAGCTCTTCACTTCTATAAACATCAATGGCATTAAACTCTACTAAGTTTTCTATATTTAAATTTTTTATAAAACTATTAATCTTATAAAAAGGCATATCTTTTGGGATTAAAAGGCTTAAATCTCTTGAAATTGATTGAAAACTAGAATAAGGTTTTACTATCTTTTTATCAAAAGGCAATTTATCAAAATCAAGTTCGCAGATATATGTTTTGTACAGATCAAACTCTTTTTGAATATTAGAGTGAAGTCTTGAAATATAACCTAAATCATCTCCATCTTTTTGTATAATTGCATACTCGTAAGGATTGGATAACTTATTTTTTGGCTCATCAACTTTTAAGTCAAAATTTCCGATTATATTTGAAATCATTCTTGCAAAAGTGTAAAAATCGATCTCCTCTGATTTACCATGATTAGATATATTTGCAAAATCCTTTTCACCGCTAAAGACAAAAGATATTTTTATACTCTCTTCTCTTTTTTGATTAAAAACAGTTCCGATCTCAAAAAGAGGAACAGACTTCTTGCCATATTTAATATTTTTACTTACAGAATCCAATATATTTGGCACCAAAGAGATTCTCAAAGAGTTTAACTCACTTGTTATAGGATTTGCTAAATCTAGTTTGGGCAAAACTGTTTCAAACCCAAAATCTGTACTTCTTGCTTTGTCATCAAATATAAAATGCAATGATTCAAAAAAACCACTCTGTACTGCTTTGCATCTATATAGCTCTCTTTTTCTAAAATTTATATATGATTTATTATGTTTTGCACTTTGTGCAAAAATCAATGGTTTTGCTTTTATATTATCAATTCCTACCATCCGGACAATCTCTTCACAAATATCTTGTCTATTTTTAATATCATGTCTAAATTTAGGAACTTTTATTTTCATCGTCTCTTGTTCATGATTAAAAACAACATCAAAACCAAGGCTTTTTAGTATATACACGATTTTATTTTTTGATATTTTCTCACCAATTATGCTATTTACATCGTCTAAATGAATATTTATAACCACATCGTCATAATCTTGTGTAATTTGCTGATCTCCTGCATATATCATAATATCACTATTTGCCTGAAGTATATCAACTAAATAATTCATACCAAAATTCAAATCAGGCTCACTACCTCTACTAGACCTATATAAGTGTCTATCTGAATTTATCTTTTTATCATATGTATTTTCAGAGATAATATCTGGATTTGAGTAATTTGCTTCGACAATAACTCTGCTACTATTTTCATCTGCCATACTCTCCTCTTCTTGAGAAATACCAACAAACGAAACAATTCTTTTACCTAAAACAGCATCTAAATTATTACTCTGTTTTCTTAGTACCACAAATGCTTTATCATTCTTTTGCTCAAACACATCACTCTTGTAAGCTCGCAATAAAACACCCGTACAATATGTTGCGTAAGTCAAAATCTTGTTAATAACATTGTCATCACTCTCGCCAACTAAAGCAAGTCTTAAATCAATAAGAAGATTTGATTTTACACCTTTATTGTCAAATACCTTATAAACGAAGGAAGATTTAATCTTTTCGCCGACATTGACATTTAAAACTCTTCCTATTCCTAGTTGATTTTCACCCTCTTCTTCCACCTTAATCGGCTTTACCTCTAAATCAAAAGGAACACACAGATCTCTTGCAACTCCATGAATACTCAGACAATCGCCCCTATTGGCGGTCAATTCAATCTCAATAATATCATCATTTAGAATAGGGAAACTACTTAACTCTTTTCCGGGAATTAACTCTCCGATACTCTCATCCAACACCATAATACCGTCGTTGATTTTTGGCAGTCCAAGCTCTGTTGAGGAGCAGATCATACCATTTGATTCTACGCCCCTCAAAACTGCCTCTTTAATTTTAAAATCTCCGGGTAAAATTGCACCTACTTTTGCTACTGCAACCATCTGCCCAGCAGCCACATTTTTTGCACCACATACTATTTGCTCTATTTTTTCACCCAAATCAACTTGGCATACATTTAATTTATCTGCATTTGGATGTTTTTGGCAAGATGTAACTAATCCAACAACAACATTTTTTGGCATCCTTATCTTTTGGATACTATCAACTTCAAGTCCTATAGAGTTTAATTCAATTGCTATTTTTTCTGTCTCAATATTTTTTACCTCTATCCATTCGTTTAACCACTCTTTTGTAATAATCATCTAAACTGCTCCAATAGTCTCAAATCTCCTTCAAAAAGCGATCTTAAGTCTGGTATTTTATGTAACAACATAGCAACTCTCTCTATACCTAAACCAAATGCATATCCGCTGACACCTTCATAACCGACAGCTTTAAAGACATTTGGATCAACAACTCCACTACCCAAAATCTCTAACCAACCGGTTTGGGAACAGACTCTACAACCCTCTCCTTTGCAAAATATACAGCTTATATCAACTTCTGCACTAGGCTCTGTAAAAGGGAAAAATGACGGACGAAATCTAACCTTAACATCACCAAACATATACTTTAAGAAATCCTCTAATATATATTTTAAATTTGCAAATGATACCACACCGTCTTTATCTACTACCAAACCTTCAATTTGATGAAACATTGGCGTATGAGTCAAATCATAATCTCTTCTAAAAACAGCGCCTGGTGAAATAATTCTTATCGGTGGTTCACTCTCTAACATAGTTCTTATTTGAACTGGACTAGTATGAGTTCTTAGTAACATGGAATCTTTAAAATAAAATGTATCTTGCATATCTCTTGCAGGGTGATATTTTGGTAAATTCAGTGCTTCAAAGTTATGAAAATCATCTTCAACCAAAGGACCCTCTTGAATTGAAAAATTCATACTTAAAAAATACTCGATTATCTTGTCCATCGTTGCCATAACGGGATGCAATGCTCCGCTTGTAGGTGTTGAATTAAAAAGAGTAACATCTACGCTCTCATCTCTCATCTCTTCTTCTATTGCAATAGATTCTAAAATCATCTTTTTATCATTTAATAAATTTAGAAAAAATTCTTTATCGGCATTTAGTTTTTGTGCAAAATCTCGTTTTTTTTCATTTGGTAAACTTTTCATTTTCACAAACTCTTTTGCAAAAAGACCTTTTTTCCCAAACAATGACAATCTAAACTGCTCTAAATCTTTCAGATTTTCACAATCATTAATAGCTTGTTTTATTTCATTCAATATTATCGCCTCGTAAATAAATTTTATATATTTTACACAAATATTAATTAAAAAGAGTTAAGCAATATCAATATTCTCTAAAAAATGCAGTAAATTTTAAACAAAAAACAGTATAATGATACTCAATAATTTACAGTAAATAACTGACCTTACGCACTAGACACATATCTGAGTGGTATAAGTTGCTCTCAAGTGCTAGGCAGTAAGATGCAGGAGCTACTAGTAGCTTCAAATCTTACTAACGACGCAATTGTGAGCAAATTATACCACCCTTTGGGCAAAAAGATAAAGTATCATCTAGCTTCGTTAGA
>JALUMZ010000334.1 GCA_027055635.1 Campylobacteraceae bacterium | reverse complement strand
TCAGTTTTTTCTTTTACTGCTAAATCTATCTTTTTAATTTTATTGTTTTTATTGTTAAGAAACTCCATTCTCTCTCTTTGGATTTGAAGTTTGCTTATCTCATTTTTTATTTTATCAGAATTGCTTTTGTAATATTTTATATTTTTGATAAATAGTTTTTTATCAAATTTTATATTTTTTATAGACTTCTCGATGATTTGAGCTATAAAATTCATCTTTTTATCTATCAAGTCTGTTTGTTTTATATATAAAGCTTTTGTTTTATTGTAAAAAGCATCCTGAAGCATCAATGTTAAAAAAGAGTTGTCTTTATTGTTTGTATTTCTAATCTCCTCTTTTAATGTTTTGATTTTTTGATTAATTTGCTTAATCTTGCTTGCATAAATATCTTTTTTTATTGCATATTGCATAAATAAATTAAATAAATTACCATATTCGGTTTCATTTTGTGGAGTTTTTATATTTTTCCTCTGATCTATCTTATAATTATTGATACTTATAAGTTTTTGGAGTAAAACTTCATCATTTTCAACTCTTTTTTTGGATATTGTTTTCAACAGATTTTTATATACAGACTGGTTTGCATCTATTAAAGTAGCATTATAATCTCCCGCAAATAAAAAATACATAAAGCTAAAAATACCATACTGTAACAAGCAAACAAGCTTTCTCCTAAAAATGACCTTTATGTGTTAGTCAATTAAAATTTAAATATAAGTAAATTATAGCCAAAATAACACCAAACTCAATTAAACCATCTAATTTCTAGCAAAATTTGTGATAATATTCAAGAGGAAAATTTTAAGGTTGTCGTATTATAAGGGTGGTGTCCCGGACGAGATTCGAACTCATGACCTCTTGATTAGGAATCAAGTGCTCTATCCAGCTGAGCTACCGGGACGGTAGATATAAAAAAAGCTGAGCTATCCCGGGTGGGATACTCAGCTTTTACTATTTTTACTAAGCGTTTCTTTTCTTGATAATCTCTTCTGCAACATTTTTTGGAACTTCTTCATAATGATCAAATTCCATAGAGTATGAAGCTCTTCCTTGAGTTTGACTTCTTAAATCAGTTGAGTAGCCAAACATCTCTGAGAGTGGGCAAAAAGCATTTACTATTTTGTGTCCGCTTCTGTCCTCCATAGAGTTTATCTGTCCTCTTCTTCTGTTTAAGTCGCCGATAACATCACCCATGAAGTCTTCTGGAGTTTCAACTTCAACTTTCATCATAGGCTCTAGTATAATCGCATCTGCTTTTCTAGCACCCTCTTTAAAAGCCATTGAAGCAGCAAGTTTAAATGCCATCTCAGATGAGTCAACATCATGGTAACTTCCATCATATAGAGTAACTTTAACATCCTCAACAGGATATCCTGCTAAAACACCGCCTTGCATAGCCTCTTTAAGACCTTTATCAACCGCAGGGATAAATTCTCTAGGAATTGCTCCACCTTTGATGTCGTTTACAAATTCATAACCCTCACCTGGTTTCATAGGAGTAAGTTTGATAAATACATGTCCATACTGTCCACGACCACCTGATTGTTTTGCATATTTGTGCTCTTGAGTAACCTCTTTTTTGATAGTCTCTCTATAAGCAACTTGAGGCTGTCCGACTTCGGCATCAACTTTAAATTCTCTAAGCATTCTGTCAACCAAAATTTCGAGATGAAGCTCACCCATACCTGAAATAATAGTTTGTCCACTCTCTTCATCAGTTTCCACTCTAAAGCTAGGATCTTCTTGAGCTAGTTTTTGAAGTGCTATACCCATTTTTTCTTGATCCGCTTTTGTTTTTGGTTCAACCGCAACGCTAATAACTGGATCTGGAAAATCCATCTTTTCCAAGATTACTCTATCCTTTTCGCCAGCTAGCGTGTCACCTGTTAGAGTATCTTTCAATCCAACAACTGCACCTATCTCACCAGCAAATAGTTGCTTAATCTCTTCTCTTTTATTTGAGTGCATCTTAAGGAGTCTTCCGACTCTCTCTTTTTTATCTTTTGTAGTGTTATAAGTATAACTTCCACTCTCTAGTGTGCCACGATAAACTCTAACAAATGTTAGTTGTCCAACAAATGGGTCAGTCATAATCTTAAATGCGAGTGCAGCAAATTCACCGTCATCTGTTGATTCTACAACAGTTTCACTACCATCTTCATATTCGCCTTTTATAGCTTCAACTTCAGTAGGTGCCGGCATATAATCAACAACGGCGTCAAGTAGTGGCTGAACACCTTTATTTTTAAATGCAGTTCCACAAAGCATAGGAACCAAGGTCATATCCAAGCATCCAGCTTTTAATCCAGCTTTTATCTCTTCTTCGTTTAACTCTTCGCCACCCAAGTATTTTTCGAGTAACTCATCACTTGTTTCAGAGATCGCCTCTATCATGTGCTCTCTATAACTCTGCGCTTTTTCTTGTAAGTCAGCAGGAATATCAACAAGTTCATAATGTGATCCCATAGCTGCTTCATCTTCCCAAACAAGAGCCTTCATTTGCACTAAATCAACTATACCTTTAAAGTCATCTTCAGCACCAATTGGTATCTGGATCGGCACTGGATTTGATTTTAATCTTTCTTTAATCTGTCTCTCAACTTCATAAAAATCAGCTCCAACTCTATCCATTTTATTTACAAAAACCATTCTTGGAACTCTATATCTATTTGCTTGTCTCCATACAGTTTCACTTTGTGGCTGAACTCCTCCAACTGCACAAAAAACAGCAACAGCACCATCAAGCACTCTCATACTTCTTTCAACTTCAATAGTAAAATCAACATGACCCGGAGTGTCTATGATATTTATCTGATGATTATTCCATTCACATGTAGTCGCGGCACTTGTTATAGTGATACCTCTCTCTTTTTCTTGCTCCATCCAGTCCATTGTAGCTGCACCGTCATGAACTTCACCAATTTTATGTGAAATTCCTGTATAGAAAAGAATTCTCTCAGTTGTAGTAGTTTTACCAGCATCAATGTGCGCAGCAATTCCGATATTTCTAACCATATTAATAGGATGTTTTCTTGCCATAATAGTTCCTTTCTACCAGCGGTAGTGAGCGAAAGCTTTATTTGCTTCAGCCATTTTATAAGTATCTTCTTTCTTTTTAAATGTAGCGCCTCTTGAGTTTGCAGCATCCAAAAGCTCATTTGCTAGTCTTTCAACCATAGTTCTTTCGCTTCTTTTTCTAGCATATGAAACCAACCATCTAAGAGCAAGAGCTTGTTGTCTAACAGGTCTTACTTCTATAGGCACTTGGTATGTTGCTCCACCTACTCTTCTGCTTTTTACTTCCATGACAGGTTTTACATTTTCAATAGCAGCATTAAAAATCTCTATACCTTTCATCTCATCGCTTCTCTTTTCAGCAAGTGCAAGTGCACCATAGAAAACTTTTGCAGCAACACTTTTTTTGCCATCTAGCATAAGTGCATTTATAAATTTTGTGATTATTTTGCTGTTGTAAACTGGATCAGGGAGTATTTCCCTTACTTGGGCTCTTCTTCTTCTCATTTTGTTTCCTTCAAATTTTTAAATTTTACTCAAATGCTACCTACATTCCAAAGGAGTAGCACCTGTTTGATAAATTTAATAAAATTTCACTGTTTTATTTAACAGTTATATTGTTTAGAATATGAATTCTTACTGATTCACACTCCACTAAAATTCAACTCTATAGTTAAAATTTAATACTATTTTGGTTTTTTAGTACCGTATTTACTTCTTGCAACTGTTCTATTTGCAACTCCGGCAGTATCAAGTGCACCACGAACGATATGATACTTAACACCAGGTAAATCTTTTACTCTTCCGCCTCTTACTAGAACTATTGAGTGCTCTTGAAGGTTATGACCCTCTCCACCTATATAGCTGATAACTTCAAAGCCACTAGTTAGTCTAACTTTGGCAACTTTTCTCAAAGCTGAGTTTGGTTTTTTTGGAGTTGTTGTATATACTCTTGTACAAACCCCTCTTCTTTGAGGACAACTGTCCAATGCAGGTGATTTTGATTTTTTGATCACCTTTTTTCTCTCTTTTCTTACCAATTGGTTGATTGTTGGCACATTCTTTCCTTATAAATTTTTCATCTTGCAAAATATTGTCCAAAAATAGACAGCAAAATGCAATGAAGCCTGCTATTTTATTTAAAAACAGCTTAAAAGATGGTTAAAACTTACAAGGAGACATAATGTATGTCTCCTTTAGTCTTAGCCTTCTACCTCTGCGCTATTATTAATTTTTACTATTTTATCTTTATATAAACCAGTTCCCACCGGAATCATTCGCCCTAAGATAACATTTTCTTTAAGATCTCTCAAATGGTCCATCTTGGCCGCGATACTTGCTTCTGTCAGAACCTTTGTTGTCTCTTGAAATGATGCAGCTGAAATAATACTATCACTTCCGATTGCTGCTCTTGTGACACCCAAAAGTATAGGTTCGGCGATAGCAGGTTCACCACCCATCTCCATAATCTTCTCATTCTCTTCTCTAAATCTTTGTCTGCTTATCAAATCGCCTTCGATAAATTTTGTATTTCCGCTATCAACTATCTTGACTTGTCTTAGCATTTGAGAGACGATTACCTCTATGTGTTTATCACTAATAGCAACACCCTGTCTTCGATAAACTTTTTGAATTTCACTAATGATATAGTAATGTAGTGCTTTCTCACCCATAATCCTAAGAATATCATGACTTGAAACAATACCATCTGTTAATTTCTCACCGGCATGTACAAATTCACCGGCATGTACATGTATTTGTGTATTTTTTGCTACTAGATACTCTGCTGTTGCGCCATCATCAGCTTCTATAATAATTCTCTCTTTAGCTCTTAAAGGTTTTCCAAATCTAATAGTTCCATCAATTTCAGCTATTACAGTTGCATTTTTTGGTCGTCTTGCTTCAAAAAGTTCACTAACTCTTGGAAGACCACCTGTAATATCTTTTGATTTTGCAGCTGCTTTAGGAGTTCTTCCTAAAATATCTGCTATCATTACCGTATCACCATCTTTTACAAAAACAGCTGTTTTAGACTCTAATTGATATCTTACAATATTGCCAGACTGTGTAGCAACTATCAATGTAGGCTTAAGACCGGATGGTAAATACTCATTTATAACCAATCTGCTCTCTCCTGTCATTTCATCAAACTGTTCTGTCGCGCTGACACCTGGCTCTATATCTTCAAATGTTACAACACCAGACTCTTCTGCAATAATAGGTATAGAGTATGGATCCCACTCTGCTATAACTATCTGTTCTGCACTATTAGGATGAGCTATAACCTCATCAAAACTCTTTGCTTTTGCATTATCTTCGATATCTATTATCGAGCCTCTAGGGATATAGTGTCTTATTGCCTCTCTATTCTCATCATCTGCTATAACAGCAAAAAGGCCTTTCTCATCAACTAGATGATCTTTCTCAACATGGTTATATCTCTCTAGATAATCCCCTGTAAGCTTATAGTATTTTACCGTTCCTATAGCTTCAGTTAAGATTTTTAAAGATATCGGGTCTCCATCATGGACTTTTAATTCACTAGCATACGGGATACGATTTGGAACACTCCAACTCTCTTTTATAACCTCAACTATACTCTCATTTTGATGAACCTCATCTCCATTTTTATATGGTAGATAAAATTTTCCCTCAACTTTGCCACTTACACCGGCTAACTCATTTGCTTTTGCAAGGTCACTCTTTCTTAGAGTATATTTTATCTCTTGTTCATCGCTTTTTATCGTCAGTATAGTCTCATCATGTGAATTATCAATATTTAATACACCATCAATTTGAGTTTTAATTTTTGGCTCAACTAACAGTATAGAAGCATTTCTTCTGTTTGCTACAATATTTTTTCCCTCTTTAGATAGGTATGTTTTAACATTGTAATAACGAATAAAACCCTCTTTTCTAGCAATTACCTGTCTATCCTGAGCTTCAGTAGATGCTGTACCACCTATATGAAATGTTCTAAGTGTCAACTGAGTTCCAGGCTCACCGATAGATTGAGCTGATATGATACCCACAGCCTCACCCGGCTTCACAAGAGAGCCAACACCAAGGTTTACACCATAACATTTTGAACAGATACCTTTTTTAGCTTTACATGTAATAGGTGTTCTAATAATAACAGAACGAATTCCTGCCTCTTTTAAGATGGCTGCTTTTTTTTCGTCTATAAGTGTTCCTTCCGTAAAAAGAACTTCGTTTGTAATGCTATCTATAATATCTTCTGCCAAAACTCTACCAAATGCTCTATCGCTAAGAGATTCGATTAACTCTCCACCCTCAGTAATTTCTGTGATTTCAACACCCTCATGTGTTCCACAATCACTCATAGTTACTTTAACATTTTGAGCAACATCTATTAATTTTCTAGTTAAATACCCGGCATTTGCAGTTTTTAAAGCAGTATCCGCCAATCCTTTTCTAGCTCCGTGGGTAGAGATAAAGTACTCAAGCACATTTAAACCCTCCCTAAAGTTTGAAATAATAGGTGTCTCGATAATACTACCATCTGGCTTTGCCATAAGTCCCCTCATACCTGCAAGCTGACGAATTTGAGCAGCACTACCTCTTGCCCCTGAATCTGCCATCATGTAGATTGAGTTAAATCCACCTTTATCACTTTCGGTGAGTTTCATCATCTCTTTTGCAACTTCATTATTTGTATCAGTCCAAATATCTACAATCTTATTATATCTCTCTTGCTCCGTCAATAGACCTGAGCTGAACTGTTTTTGTATCTCTCTTACTTTTTTCTTAGCTGCTGCAACTTTCTCTTTTTTGGCTTTTGGTACTTTTATGTCATCAATAGATACAGAAACACCGGCTATTGTTGCATATTTATAACCTAAATTTTTAATATTATCCAAAAATTCAGCTGTTACTCCATATCCACCCTCTTTATATACAAAATCAACCAAATCCCCTATATCTTTCTTTTTCATAACTCTATTCCATTTTTGAGGTGGAACAAAATCTGGTAGTATTGATTTTAAAATCATTCTACCGGCAGTTGTGAAGATAACTCTGCCATCAACTACTGTTTTTATCTTTGCTTGAGCTTCCAAGAAACCAGAATCCATGGCTATTTTGATTTCATCAACATTTGAAAAAATCTTGTTTGATCCTTTTGCATTCATCTTCTCTAAAGAGAGGTAATAGAGTCCCAATACCATATCTTGTGTAGGAACAGCTATAGCTTTTCCTGAAGCCGGGTGTAAAATATTCATAGAACTAATCATCAAAACTTTACACTCTGCAATAGCCTCTTGAGAGAGTGGCACATGGACAGCCATCTGATCACCGTCAAAGTCAGCATTAAAAGCAGAACATGCCAAAGGATGAAGTCTTATAGCTTTTCCCTCTATCAATACAGGATGAAAAGCTTGTATTGATAGTTTGTGAAGTGTCGGTGCACGGTTAAGCAAAACAGGATACCCGTCAACTACCTCACTTAAACACTCCCAAACCTCATTTGTTTTATTGTCTATCATTTTTTTAGCTTGTTTTATGGTTGTAGCATAACCCTTCTCTTCAAGTCTTGCAATCAAATGTGGCTTGAATAGTTCAAGTGCCATCAATTTTGGCAATCCACACTGATCCATTCTCAAAGTTGGTCCGACTACGATTACAGAACGACCAGAAAAATCAACTCTTTTACCAAGTAAGTTTTGTCTAAATCTTCCTTGTTTACCTTTTATGATTTCAGAGAGTGACTTAAGAGGTCTTTTATTTGCACCCTTTACGGCATTTGCTCTACGACCATTATCAAAAAGAGCATCAACACTCTCTTGAAGCATCCTCATCTCATTTCTTATGATGATTTGCGGTGCATCAAGCTCCATCAATCTCTTTAATCTTGAGTTTCTGTTTATAACTCTTCTGTAGAGATCATTTACATCACTTACGGCAAATTTACCGCCATCAAGCGCAACCAAAGGTCTAAGATCCGGTGGAAGAACAGGAAGAACTGTTATCATCATCCACTCTGCTCTATTTCCGCTATGTAAAAGTGCCTCTACAATCTTCAATCTTTTTATGATAGTTTTCTTTTTTGCTTCAGAATTTGTGTGGCTCATTTCTTCTTTTAGTGTTGCTAAAATCTCTACCAAATCTAAGTCTGCCAACAGGTCTTTAACTATCTGTCCGCCCATATCAGCCACAAAGCCACTATCGCCAAATCTCTGATATAGTGATTGATACTGCTCTTCATTTAGAACATCGTATTTTTCTACTTTTTTACTATTTTCTGCATCATAAAAGGCATCACCAGACTGGCTTACAATATATGCTTCATAGTATAAAACTCTTTCCAAATCTTTCATTTTAACACCCAAAAGTGTACCAATTCTACTTGGAAGTGAATTTACATACCAAATATGTGCTACAGGTGCAACAAGCTCTATATGCCCCATTCGTGATCTTCTAACTTTTGTACTTGTTACTTCAACTCCACATTTTTCACACTTTATGCCTTTATATCGCATCTTTTTATATTTACCACAAAGACACTCATAATCCCTAACAGGTCCAAATATTTTTGCACAAAAGAGTCCGTCTCTCTCTGGTTTCAGAGTACGATAGTTTATAGTTTCAGGCTTTTTTACCTCTCCAAAACTCCAAGATTTTATCTTCTCCGGGCTAGCTAGTCTTAATTGAAAAGCACTAAAATCTCTTGGCTTATTATCATCTAATATTTCGATAGGTTCTAATCGTTTCATATCAATATCTCCTTTCTTGGAAGCAAAGCTCCCAAGAAATTCCTCTCACTAAAGCTTTGCCTTTGGCAAGAAGATTCTGTTTTATCTATTAAACCTCTGTTTATACTCATTAATAGAATCATTATTCATCCACCTCATTATATACTTCTACATCTAAAGCCAAAGACTTTAATTCATTTGTTAGTACAAAGAAAGTTTCAGGAATACCGGTTGTTGGTACATTCTCGCCTCTTGTAAGTGCCTTATATGCTGCAACTCTTCCTTCAACATCATCTGATTTAACAGTTAACATCTCTCTTAGAGTATGTGCAGCACCATGACCTTCAAGTGCCCAAACTTCCATTTCACCAAATCTTTGTCCACCAAATAGTGCTTTACCGCCAACTGGTTGTTGAGTTACTAAAGAGTAAGGTCCCGTGCTTCTCGCATGCATCTTTTCATCAACCAAATGGTGAAGTTTCAGCATATACATGTAACCTACATTAACTCTCTCTTTTATTTTTTCGCCTGTCTTGCCATCATATAAATCTGTTTTTCCATCCATATCTATCTTTGCAAGCTCAAAGAGTTTTTTAAACTCTTCTTCATTGACACCTTCAAATATAGGAGTTGAAAATCTTACTCCTGTACTCCAATCTCTTGCATATTCAAGGAGCTTTTCATCATCAATTTTAGATAAAAATTCTTTTGCATTCATCAGTTTTGCTACATCTGCGATCTGAGTCATTTTTTCTCTTAATGTTTTTATCCAATCACCCTGTTTTTCTTCAAAAATTTCAGCTATCTGATCACCCAATCTTCTACCGACTAAACCTAGATGAACTTCTAGTATCTGACCGATATTCATACGACTAGGAACCCCTAGTGGATTAAGAACAACATCAACGGCTTCACCATTTTTCAAATATGGCATATCTATTTCACGCACAATATTTGAGACGATACCTTTATTTCCATGTCGCCCTGCCATCTTATCACCGACTTTTAATTTTCTTTTTGTGGCTATATAGATCTTGACAAGTTTTACTACACCGCTAGGCAAGATATCATCTTTTTCAAGTATATCTAGTTTTTCGTCATGTTCCTCTTTGAGCTTTTTCTTCTCATTTTGAAAATAATTTTTAAGGTCTTTATACTCTGCTTCAATATCTTTTGAATACGCTTTTATGATTGTATTTATTGCAAATCTATTGATTTTTTCCAAATCCTCTTTTGCAACAAAATCACCTTTGCTATACTCTTTTTTATTTATCTCTTGATCTTTTTCAAGAGGATTTTTTGACATTAAAGAGTTGATTCTAAGCATCTCTTCTCGATCTAGCATCAAAAGCTTATCATGATGTTCTCGATCTAGCTTATCTTTCTCTTCCTCGTATGCTCTTAGCGCTCTTGGATCTTTTTCGTATCCTTTTTTTGTAAAAATCTTAACATCAACAACAACACCTTCTAAAGATGGAGATGCATAAAGGGATTTATTTACAACATGACCGGCTTTCTCACCAAATATAGCACGAAGCAGTCTCTCTTCAGGAGTTGGTTTTACCTCTCCTTTTGGCGAAACTTTTCCAACCATAATCATACCAGGCTTTATATATGTTCCTATTTTAACAATACCACTCTCATCTAGATGAGCAAGATCTTCTTCTCTTACATTTGGAATATCTTTTGTTATCTCTTCAACACCATCTTTGAGCTCTCTTGCTTCTATCTCTTTTTCATATGTATGAACACTTGTAAATGCATCATCTCTTATCAGTTTTTGGCTGATTACAATGGCATCCTCATAGTTATATCCATTCCAAGGCATAAAGGCCACCATGACATTTTTACCTATTGCAAGCTCACCCTTGTCCATGCTTGGACCATCTGCTATGATTTGTCCTTTTTTTACGCTATCGCCCTGTTTTACTACAACTTTTTGTGTAAATGTCGTATTTTGGTTTGTTCTCATATTTTTTTGCAAAACATACAGATCGATAAAAGAACCGTTTTCATCTTCGCCTAAAATATATATGCTTTTATTATCAACCTTCTCTACTACTCCTGCTCTCTTTGCCTTTATAGCTTCCCATGAATCTCTTGCTGTGATTGCTTCCATACCTGTTCCGACCATAGGTGCACTTGTTCTCACAAGAGGAACACCTTGTCTTTGCATGTTTGAGCCCATAAGAGCACGGTTTGCATCATCATGCTCCAAAAATGGAATCAATGAAGCTGCAACACCAGCTATCATCATAGAAGATAAATCTATCATATTCACTTTTTCTTTATCTATTAAAACAATTTCTCCATCAACTCTAGCTTCAATTAAATCTTCTACGATTTCACCTTGTTCGTTGATATGAGTACTTGCCGGAGCGATAACTAAGCCCTCTTCTTGCGTAGCAGTTATATATACTATCTCATCTGTGATTACACCATTTTTTACTTTTCTATATGGTGCTTCAACAAAACCTAAATCATTTACTTTTGCATACATAGCAAGAGTATTAATAAGTCCGATATTTTGTCCCTCTGGAGTCTCTATAGGACAGATTCTTCCATAATGTGTAGGGTGTACATCTCTTACTTCAAAACCAGCTCTCTCTTTTACAAGTCCGCCTGCTCCAAGTGCACTAAGTCTTCTTTTGTGAGTAATTTCACTAAGAGGATTTGTTTGATCCATAAATTGAGATAGCTGTCCGCTTGAGAAAAATTCCATAATCGTACTTGTTATCATTTTTGAATTTATCATATCATGAGGCATTAACTCTTCAACAGAACCGCTAAGAGAAGTAAACTTGTCTCTTATGGCTTTTTGCATTTTTATAAGCCCTGTATGCAATTCATTTGCTAAAAGCTCACCAATAGCACGAATTCTACGATTTCCCAAGTGGTCTCTGTCGTCTATGCGACCTTGTCCATTTTTTACTTTTATGAGATACTTCACTGTTTTTATAATATCTTCACTTGTCATAACAGTTACATACTCAGGAACTTCAACTCCAAGTTTATGATTCATCTTCATACGACCGACTTTTGTTAAATCATATCTTTCTGGGTTGAAAAACAGATCTTTTACGAATGCACGAGCAGCCTCTTTTGTAACCGGCTCTCCTGGTCTCATTACTTTATAAATTCTTATATTTGCTAAATCATTTTCATCTTCTATCTGTTCTGTTTGACGAAGCAGTTTTAGTGTTTCACTATCTGCTATAAAGGCATTGATAATACCATCGTCAACTCCGGGAGCTAGATCATTTGCAATCTCTATTGAAGTACAACCCTGTTCTATCAACTTAACTAATTTTGTTTCATCTAGCTGTGTTAGTGTATCATACAGAACCTCGCCGCTCTCTTCATCTATAATAGGAGAGGATAAGAATCTGTTTGCCAATACCTCGACTGGGTATTCTATAAGCTTAACACCGTCTTCCTTAAACTTTTCTGCTCTTTTTTTGGTTAATCTCTTACCTGCACTAATGAGTTTGTTCCCATCTTCATCTTTAAGCTCAAATTCAACTCTTCCTATGAAATTCTCTGGAATAAATTCCATAAAAAATTTATTATCTTTTATTTCAATATTTAATACTGGATAAAATAGTTTTAAAATATCCTGTTTGCTATATCCTAAAGCCCTAAAAAGTATAGTTATAGGAACTTTTCTTCTTTTATTAATACGCATAAAGAGTGTGTCTTTTGCATCGTACTCAAAATACAACCAGCTTCCACGATCTGGTATAATCTGCGCAGTATATATCAATTTATTATTTACGGTGCTGCTCTCTTCTTCTTTAAAAATAACACCTGGACTACGATGTAGTTGGTTTACAACAACTCTTTCAACTCCATTTATGATAAAAGATGTTCTCTCTGTCATCATAGGAATATCTCTTATAAAAATTGCTTGTTCTTTTATATCTTTTACGCCGGTTTTTTCACCGGTTTTTTCATCTTTATCCCATAATATCAGACGAATACTCATCTTAAGACCGACAGCATATGTCAATCCTCTCTCCATACATTCTCTAACATTATATTTTGGTTTGCCTATCTCGCTTCCAACATACTCAAGCGTAAGTCTATTTTGTGGATCGTGTATAGGGAAAATTGATTTAAATACTTTCTCTATCCCACCTTCACTATTTTCACCGACTTTTAAAAAATTTTCATAACTTTTTTGTTGTAGTTGCAGTAGATTTGGAACATCTATTTTTTTTGGTACTTTTGAAAAATCAACTCTTAGGCGATTTCCCGAATTTAAATTGTTTAACATGAGTCTACCTCGTGTAGTTGTTTGAAAAGGGTAGTAGTTTTTCTACATAGCTTGTAGAAATCTTAACGACTAAATTATCTATATAGACAGAGGAGAATATCTCCTCTGTTTTTGTTTTACTTAACTTCAGCTTCTGCGCCAGCTTCTTCAATCTGTTTTTTGATATCTTCTGCTTCGTCTTTTGAAACACCTTCTTTAAGTGTTGTAGGAGCACTTTCGACTGCTTCTTTTGCCTCTTTAAGACCAAGACCAGTAATAGCACGAACAACTTTAATTGCATTTATCTTCTTAGCGCCTGCACTTTTAAGAATTACATCAAATTCTGTTTTTTCTTCTTCAGCAGCAGCGCCAGCTCCAGCAGCACCTGCAACCATAACTGGTGCAGCTGATACACCAAATTTTTCTTCAAATTCTTTAACTAATTCACTTAGCTCAAGAACTGTAAGACCTGAAATATATTCTAATACATCTTCTTTAGTTATTGCCATATTATTTTCCTTAATATTTTTTTATTTAATTGTCATCTTGGTTAAAGGCAAAGCCTTCAACCAATTCACACTCTACTAAAGCTTGACCTAGCGGTCAGAAAGCCTTGTTTAACCATCATCTTGCCTAGAAGCAAAGCTCCCCAAGTAAGTCACACTCTACAAAAGCTAAACCTTGCGGTCAGAACTTTTTATTTAGGAGGTAAATTCCCAAACAATCCTGTATTTATGCGCTCTCTTCTTCTTTTTTTGCTCTAAGAGCATCCAAACCAATTGTAAAGTTTGTAACAGGAGCCATCCAAGTTTGTAGCAACATTCCGATAAGTTCATCTCTTGATGGTAACTTGGAAAGAGCTTCAATCTTAGCAGCATCTGCGATTTCTCCTGCGATAAAGCCTGTTCTAATTTGAAAGACTTTATTTGTTTCAGCAAACTTTGCAACAACTTTTGTTACATCCAACTGATCTTCGCCCCAAATAAAGATATTTGTATCTTTTAACTCTATGCCTTCTATCTGCGCATTTTTCATCGCGATAGTTGCAAGTGTATTTTTGGCAACTTGCACTTCTACATTTTTCTCTCTTGCACTATTTCTCAATACTTCAAGAGATTTTGTATTTATGCCTTTAAAGTCACAAACTATCAATGCGTCGGAAGCTTTGAAGCTTTCAGTTAGCTGTTCAACTAGTTCAACTTTTTTACTTTTTGTCAATTTTTCTCCTTTCCGACTGGTGATTTCAAGCAGAGCTGGAAAAATCCAAATTAAGCCTTAGCCTCGGCTATCTCCAATCAAAGATTATGTATCAGAGCAATTATGCTCCAATACTTCTATTTAAAATCTATAAGTTCTTGGTTATCTAGTGTAATTGAAGGACTCATAGTCAGTGAAATTGCACCATTTTTTATGTATTTTCCCTTTGAAGCTGCTGGTTTATGTTTGTTTATAGCTTTTATAAAGGTTTCAAAATTATCTTTTATCTGCTCATCAGTAAAGCTTATCTTTCCGATACCTGCATGAATATTTCCTTGCTTGTCAACTCTAAAATTAACTTGACCGCCCTTAAAATTTTCAACTGCTTTTGCCACATCCATAGTAACAGTACCGGTTTTAGGATTTGGCATTATACCTTTTGGTCCTAAAATTCTTCCTACTTTACCTACCATACCCATCATATTAGGTGTTGCGATAAGTACATCAAAGTTAATTTTTCCGGCTTGAATCTCAGCTATCAGATCATCGCTACCAACCAAATCTGCTCCGGCAGCCTTTGCTTCATCAGCCTTTACATCTTTTGCTATAACAGCAACTTTTACATTTTTACCGGTTCCTGCAGGAAGCACAACAGAGCCTCTTACCATTTGGTCGGCATGTCTAGGATCTACATTCAGTTTTAAAGCTATCTCAATTGTCTCATCAAATTTTGCGCTTGCAAGATTTTTTATATTAGCTAATGCTTCTTCAATACTATATTTTTTTTCAAGATCAACTTTTTTAAGTACCTCTTGAAATCTCTTACTTACTTTTTTTGCCATTTAATTTCTCCGCTATTTTTTGCTACCACTACATCCTTAGTGGTTAAGGTTTAAATCTATTGTGAAACTGTTATACCCATACTTCTAGCACTACCTTCAATAATTTTTGAAGCAGCTTCTCTATCATCAGTATTGAGATCAGCTATTTTTTTCTCTACAATCTCTAATATTTGATCTTTTGTCAAATTAGCAATCTTATTTTTTAGTGGATTATCACTGCCTTTTGTTATACCTGCAGCTTTTTTAATCAAATCACTTGCTGGTGGTTGCTTAGTGATAAAAGTAAAACTTCTATCAGCATACACAGTAATAACAACTGGAATATTATAGCCCATCATGTCTTTTGTTTTTTCGTTAAAAGCTTTACAAAATTCCATTATGTTCACACCTTGCTGACCAAGAGCTGGACCAACAGGAGGTGATGGATTTGCTTTTGCTGCTGCAATTTGTAATTTTATTTCGCCAATTACCTTTTTAGCCATCTAATTATCCTTCTTTCTATTTATATTTCTTCTTTGATATGGGCGAAGCCCATATCAAATTCATCTCACTAAAGCTACGCCTTTGGCGAGAGTGTTTACATTTCAAACTTCCTCACTAAAGCTACGCCTTTGACGAGAGTGTTTACATCTTTCTTAATTTATTGATTGATTATATCAATACTCAAGAGATTAATATAATCAATTTTAAACTATTAAACTATTTTCTCAACTTGTGAATACAATATCTCAACAGGTGTACTTCTTCCAAATATTGATACATTTAGTCTAAGTTTTCCATGTTCCATATCATACTCTTCAACCATGCCTGTAAAGTTAGCAAAAGGACCTTCTGTGATTCTAACACTCTCTCCGTTTTCAAAAAATATTTTTGGTTTTGGAGCGCCTCTTTTTTCTACTTTTTCAAGTATGACACTTATATCTTTTTCGCTAAGTGGAGTTGGCCTCTTAGACTCTCCAATAAATCTTCCAACTTTTGGAAGTGACTGGATTTTTTGCCAAAGTGCAGTATCTAAATCAATCTCAATAAAAGCATATCCTGGATAGATACTTCTTTCAGTGATTTTTTTCTCACCATTTTTAACTTCTATAACATCTTCCGTAGGTACAAGTATATTTTTAAGTTTTTCTTCAACTCCGTTATCTCTAACTAGAGTCTCGATTGCTCTCTTTACACTCTGTTCACTTCCAGCATATGTTTGTATAGCATACCATTTATGTGACATAACTTACCTGCTATATTATATTTGATAATGTAAAAGACATAATCATGTCAATTACAGCTAAAAACAATGAGACTGCCGCAACAACAACAAATACAGATATAAAAGCATTTCTAATTTGATCTTTTGTAGGAAAGATTACTTTAGATAACTCTAATTTGGCTTGTTGATAATAACTTTTAAATTTTTCCATTGTATCACCTTAGACTAGTGGCAGGGCAGGAGGGATTCGAACCCGCAACCTGCGGTTTTGGAGACCGACGCTCTACCAATTGGAGCTACTGCCCTACATTATGAGTTAAGTTTTTACTCTTAACTCTTTAATTTTACTTCTTTATGTATTGTATGTTTTTTTAGTCTTGGACAATACTTGCTTAACTCTAACTTTTCAGTATTTGTTTTACTATTTTTTGTAGTAGTATAGTTTATGTCACCACACTCGCTACATTTTAGACCTATTTTAATTGTCATTGAATTTTCCTTCTATATCAAACAGAAGAGTCTTTTGACTCTTCTGTTTTTAAAACTTATTTATTTATTTTTGA
The DNA here is from genome assembly GCA_027055635.1 of Campylobacteraceae bacterium. Lineage (GTDB taxonomy): Bacteria > Campylobacterota > Campylobacteria > Campylobacterales > Sulfurospirillaceae > JAADIZ01. The sequence goes on along the minus strand of JALUMZ010000334.1, from coordinate 1,477 downwards.
AACGACACCAGCACCAACAGTTCTACCACCCTCACGGATTGCGAATCTAGTACCTTCATCCAATGCAATTGGAGTGATCAACTCTACATTAATCTTAACATTATCACCTGGCATAACCATCTCAGTACCCTCAGGTAGTGTGATTGAACCTGTAACATCTGTAGTTCTTACATAAAATTGTGGTCTATAGTTATTAAAGAATGGTGTATGTCTTCCACCCTCTTCCTTACTAAGGATATAAACTTCAGCTTCAAAGTTTGTATGAGGAGTGATTGAGCCTGGCTTACAAAGAACCATACCTCTTTCAACATCTTCTTTTTTTGTTCCTCTAAGAAGGATACCACAGTTATCGCCAGCTTCACCTTGATCCATCTCTTTGTGGAACATTTCAACACCGGTTACTGTTGTTTTTTGAGTATCTTTGATACCTACGATTTCTATCTCTTCACCAACTTTGATTGTACCTTTTTCAATTCTACCTGTTACAACTGTACCACGACCTGAAATTGAGAAAACATCTTCAACTGGCATCAAGAAATCTTGATCAGTATCTCTTACTGGAGTTGGGATATAAGCATCAACTTCAGCCATTAATTCTAATATTTTTTCTCCCCACTCACCAACAGTACCAGCTTTTGCTTCTTCAAGAGCCTTTAGAGCTGAGCCTGCAACGATTGGAGTATCATCACCCGGGAAGTCATATTCACTAAGTAGTTCTCTTATTTCCATCTCTACCAATTCTAGTAACTCTTCATCATCAACCATATCTGATTTATTCATAAATACTACTATATAAGGAACACCGACTTGGCGAGAAAGCAAAATGTGCTCTCTAGTTTGTGGCATAGGACCATCAGCTGCAGAAACAACTAAAATAGCACCATCCATTTGAGCAGCACCTGTAATCATATTTTTAACATAATCCGCGTGACCAGGACAATCAACATGTGCATAGTGACGATTATCTGTCTCATATTCTATATGAGAAGTTGCAATTGTGATTCCTCTTTCTCTCTCTTCTGGTGCATTATCTATACCATCGAAGTCTTTAAAATCTGCTAGACCTTTGCTTGATAGTACTGCTGAAATTGCAGCTGTTAGAGTTGTTTTACCGTGGTCAACATGACCAATTGTACCTACATTTACATGTGGTTTCGTTCTTGAATACTTTTCCTTTGCCATTTCTTCCTCCGTTAGGGTTTAATTTATGATATTTTATGTTTTATATATTATTATAAAACGGTTATTCTTAATGTTATGGAGCTCATAGAGGGAATTGAACCCTCGACCTCTTCCTTACCAAGGAAGTGCTCTACCTCTGAGCCATATGAGCCCAAAGTGCTCATCAACTAACTTATTTTCCAAACAATGATAACAAAATGATTATATATTTAATGATTAGAGCAGTGAACTTATTCGCAATAATAAAAAGAGAAAAAATTCAACAGCTCCCAGTAAATAAAATCTGGAGCGGGAG
>JALUMZ010000333.1 GCA_027055635.1 Campylobacteraceae bacterium | reverse complement strand
AGGTTATAGTTGCTACTATTACCGCATATTAACTCTGCAGAGTTAAAAATTTTAAAGGAGTTTACATGAACAAAAAACTTGCTACTATAGCGTTAGCTGGTGCTTTGAGTCTTCCTGCATTTGCAGCGCAATTTATCACTATCGGAACCGGTGGTGTTACAGGTGTTTACTATCCGACTGGTGGAGCAATTTGCCGAATGGTAAACAAGCAAAAGAAAAAAACAGGCATCAGATGTTCTGTTGAGTCAACTGGTGGTTCAGTATATAATGTAAATACTATTCATCAAGGTGAACTTGATTTTGGTATTTCACAAAGTGATACTGCATATCAAGCATACAATGGTATAGGCAAATTCAAAGGTAAAGCTATAAAAGAACTTAGAAGTACCATGGCTATCTATCCTGAATTGCTCTCATTTGTAGTTGCTAAAAGATCTGGCATCAAAACTTTGATGGATGTAAAAGGTAAGCGTGTCAACATAGACACTCCGGGCTCAGGAACTAGAATGACTACTGAGATAGTTCTTAAAGCATTTGGTATCAAGCACTCTGATTTGAAACAAATTGATGAGCTAAGCTCAAGCGAAGGTCCAACACTACTTAAAGATGATCATGTAGATGGTTATTTTGCAGTATTTGGTCACCCAACAGCAAATATTAAAGATGCTGCTAACTCAGTTGATATTGACTTGATTCCAATCGAAGGAAAACCAGTTGATATGCTAGTTAAAAAATACCCTTACTATGCAAAAGGTATCATTTCTGGAACATTCTACAAAGGTGTTACTCATGATACTCCAAGTATCGGTGTAAAAGCTGTTTTGGTTACTAGTGCAAAAACTAGTGATAAAGTTGTCTATACTGTAGTAAAAACTATCCTAGACAATTTTGCAGCTTTCAAAAAGCTTCACCCAGCTTATAAAACAATTACTAAAAAAAGTCTTCTTGATGGTTTGAGTATCCCTCAACATCCAGGTGCTGTAAAAGCATTTAAAGAAGCAGGTATTTTATAGTAACTTGTTACATTTGAAGCCCTAAAACAGTAGGGCTTCAAACATAAAAAGGGGTATTTCTAAATCTTAATTTTATTAGTGTTTGGAAATACCCTGTATAAATTAGGAGGTAAAGGTTGAAGAAACATGGCCAAATGAATAAAGAGTACCTTGAAGAGATCGAAAAAGATAACGAAGAGGCACTAGATAATCTATCACATCTAAAAGAAGAGGTTCCACCGATTCCTGTTGATGTAGAAGATGAGGAGAAGCTCATAAGTGAGCTTGAAGGGCAGAGAATATTTCCAGATGGCACTTGGCAATATTGGTTTATAGCGGTAATCGCTTTTACTTGGTCAGCATTTCAGATGTATATAGTTATAAATCCTATAAATAGTGTCTTTGCAAGAGCTGGACATCTAGCATTTGCTGTAATACTCGCATACACAGTTTATCCTATATTTAAAACTGTAAATTTAAGAAAAAAAATAACTTGGTACGATTTTGCCTTTGCTATCGTTGGTGTAGTAGTTGTTCTATACAAATGGTACGAATACACAAATCTTGCTATGCGCTCAGGCGCTTGGACGCAAACTGATGTTGTAGTCGGTATTTTAGTCTGTATTATAGTTCTTGAGGGTGCTAGGCGTGTTATGGGGCTTCCATTGCCTCTTATATCTGTTATATTTATAATATACGACATATTTGGACCATATATGCCAGACCTCATCGCCCATAAGGGTGCTAGTGTAAGTAAATTGATGGGGCAGATGGTATTGACAACAGAGGGTATATTTGGTGTACCACTTGGCGTTAGTGCTAGTTATGTATTTTTATTTGTTCTCTTTGGAGCCTTGCTTGACCGAGCAGGTGCCGGTGAATACTTCATAAATCTAGCATATACACTACTTGGAAAATACGATGGTGGGCCGGCAAAAGCTTCAGTTGCAGCTTCTGGAATGATGGGAATCATATCTGGTTCGTCTATTGCAAATACTGTAACAACAGGAACATTTACGATTCCATTAATGAAAAGGTTGGGCTTCCCTGCCCATAAAGCAGGTGCGGTAGAAGTTGCCTCGTCAGTCAATGGACAACTGATGCCTCCTATTATGGGAGCAGCCGCATTTATCATGGCTGAATTTTTAGGGCTAAACTATACAGAGATAGTATTTGCAGCGTTTGTACCGGCATTTACTAGTTATTTTGCACTATTTTATATAGTTCACTTAGAGGCCAAAAAACAGGGGCTAAAAGGTGAAGACCCAAGTAAACTTCAAAAAGCTTGGCCTCTATTTATCAGAGGTATTCACTATATCATACCTATTTTCTTTTTGATGTACACTTTGATTATCCTTAGACATTCTGCTCAAAGTGCAGCATTTAATGCCATCATGTTTATGATGCTCATCATGATAACACAAAGACCGATAGCAGCTCTTATGAAAAAAGAGAAATTAACCAAAGGTGTATTTATCCAAGGTTTTACAGATATAGGCTGGGGAATGGTAAACGGTGCTAAGAGTATGGTTCCAATTGCGATAGCTACCGGTGTTGCCGGTATCATAGTTGGTTCGGTTACGCTAACTGGAATCGGTTTGATTCTATCTGATGTTATCGATCAACTTTCACATGGATATATCATACTTGTACTCCTATTTACTGCCATCACATCATTAATACTTGGTATGGGGCTTCCAACAACAGCAAACTATATCGTTATGGCTTCATTGACAGCTCCTGTTATCATGCAACTTGCTAATCAAAATGGCTATGTCATACCTATGATAGCAGCTCACATGTTTGTGTTCTACTTTGGTATTCTAGCGGATGATACGCCACCTGTGGGACTAGCGGCATATGCCGCAGCCGGAATAGCAAAAGCAGATCCGATCAAGACAGGATTACAAGGATTTTTCTATGATATAAGAACTGCAATACTACCATTTATGTTCTTTTTCAACAATAACCTTTTGATGATAGAGAGCGTTGACCCTGCAGACCCAAATGACGCATCTAAATGGGTTTGGATATCCAATCCTGCTGAAATTGCTATTATATTTATCGGAGCTGTTGCTGGTATGTTCGCATTTACCTCTGCAACTCAGGGATTTATGCTAACTAAGGTAAACACTATAGAGAGACTATTACTGTTAGCATTGATACCATTTATGATGCTTCCAAAATTAATGGCGACACATTTAGATTTTCCATCTCATTATGTATCTTATGTGATCGGTGTTGCACTGTATGTGAGTGTATATCTAATTCAAAAAGCAAAAGTCAAAAAGCAAAAAGCTTTGGCTTAATACATTTGTAAGTGTATGGATTTTATCCATACACTTACACTACAAAAAACTTTGTTCCTGCGATTACTTCTTCTTTAATAATACTCTTTTTTAGCATATTTTTAAATTTTATTTTTGAGTCATTATCAAAGTATAGTTCTATATCAGACTCACTTTGAGGTCTTTTTGAAATTAAATTTAAGATTCCAGCTTCACTAAAAGACTCTTTTTTGCCCTCGTAATCTTTCCTGTAGGCTATACTTACATGTAGATTCTCTAGCTTTTCTGAAAGTTCTTTTAGTTTTGATGTCTTGACTCTTTGGACATCATATGCTGGTGGTCTGTCTATCGTGCTTATATCTACCCTGTCTGGTTTTATCTCGTTTAATATGGTGTTTAGCTTTTCAAACTCTTCGTCTTTGTCGTTTATACCTTTAACTACTAAAATTTCTATGACCAAGGAGCCTTTGTAATCCCTTGAAAAACTCTTCATTGATTTTATAACTTCATCCAAATCGATATTGCTATATGGTCTATCTATCTTTTTAAAGCATTTTTTACTAGCGCAATCAAGAGAAATCTTTACTATATCTATCTTGCTTAGAGCATCAGCGATATTTTTATCTACTATGTTGGCACCATTACTTAAGATAAGCAGTTTGTTTTCTTGTTTGATTCTGTTAATCTCAAGTATCAATTCATCTAAATATGGATATAAAGTCGGTTCTCCATTTGCAGTAATTGTAATAACATCTAAGTCTTTATGCTTTTTCAGTGCTTTTTTTAGTGCATCAATAACATCTTTTACACTCACGATATCTTGCATCTTGCCTACTGTTTTGGCGCCTTTTAGCTCACAATATACACAGTCAAAGTTGCACTGTTTAAAAGAGGGGGAGAGGTCTATCCCTAAAGATTTTCCAAATCTTCTTGAATTGACCGGTCCAAAAATTATCTCGCTCATAGATTCTTTGTTTTTTCTTGAACTGATCTTATAAAATATTTTGCATTAACTACTGGAATATCAGGCAAAATACCATGCCCTAGGTTAAAAATATGTCTTTCATTTTTCATGACCTTAATAACCTTTTCTATACCTTCATCAATAGCATTTTTATCATAAAGTCTTGTTGGCTCCATATTGCCTTGAAGCACATATCTGTCTCCTAACTTCTCTTTTGCTAGCTCCATAGGTGTTGACCAATCAACTCCAAAGACATCAAAATCACCATCAATCTTATCTAAATAGCCACTGATACCTTTTGGAAAAGCGATGATAGGAGTATGTGGAAAATTTGATTTTAAGTAGCTAGTTAACTCTTTTATATAGTTCCAACTAAATTCAAAATAGGCACTCTCTTCAAGAGCAGCAGCCCAAGAATCGAAAATCATCACTACATCTGCTCCACTTTTTATCTGATTTGCCATATAGAGCTTTAGTGCCTCGGTAACTTTTGCAAGAAGTGCATGCATAAGTTTAGGCTTGGAGTATATCAGCTTTTTTACTTTTGCATATGTCTTGGTGCCTTGCCCCTCTATCATATAAGTTGCAAGTGTCCAAGGTGCGCCACAAAAGCCAATAAGTGCTTTATCATCCGCTAGTTTGGATCTAATAAGCCTTATGGTTTCATATACATACTCAAGATCTTTGGCTGCTTTTTGGATATCAAGTTTCTCTATATCTTCCATGCATGTGATAGGATTTGGGAAAACAGGGCCCTCACCTTTGACAAACTTCAACTCCATTCCCATCTCCATAGGAACTACAAGTATATCACTAAACATGATAGCAGCATCAACGCCGACTATATCAACAGGTTGAAGAGAGACTTCGCAAGCTTTTTGCGGATCCCTACAAAGCGATAGAAAATCACCTGCTTTACTTCTAACTTCCATATACTC
>JALUMZ010000332.1 GCA_027055635.1 Campylobacteraceae bacterium | reverse complement strand
CCATTTCGTTTTTACTCACTTTTTTCTAATATTAGCGCAAATTATATCAAATTTTCTATATTTAAGCGAAATAATATGAAACTCTGATACAATTAAAGTAAAACTAAAATGGAGGTAAAGAATGAGAAAACTACTCATAACGGCTTTGTTGTTTGTAACAACACTTGTGTATGCTGCACCAAAATATGGTGGAGTTTTGGTCTTTGGAAGAAGTGGGGATTCGGTAGCAATCGATCCTGCGCATGTAACAGACGGGGAGAGCTTTTATGCCTCAACGCAGGTATATAATACTTTGGTTCAGTTTAAAAACGGAACAACTACCATGGAGCCAGGACTTGCAACATCTTGGGATGTTTCAAAAGATGGCTTAGAGTACACTTTTCACCTAAGAAAAGGTGTCTATTTTCACCCTACAAAATACTATAAAAAGAGAAATGAGTTTACGGCTGATGATGTACTTTTTTCTATAAAAAGACAATTTGACAAAACACATCCTTACAATAAAATAGGTGGCTCTTACAAGTATTGGGGCGCTATGGATATGGATAAAATTGTAAAAGATGTAATTAAGATAGATAAATATACTGTTAAAATAACTCTTAAAAAACCAGAAGCTCCATTTCTCTCAAATATGGCTATGGACTTTGCTTCAATCCTCTCTAACACTTATGCTATGGATCTGCTAAAAGAGGGTAAATCAGATAGACTTGCAAGATATCCTGTGGGAACTGGTCCATTTGTATTGGTTAAGTGGGTAAAAGATGATAAGATGATATTTACAGCAAATGAAAACTACTGGGATGGTAAACCATATATCAAAAAACTCATCCTTAAAGTTATCACAAACTCTTCTGTTAGAGCAGCTGAACTAAAAGTCGGCTCAATCCATGTTATGGACTTCCCAAATCCGGAAGAGATAGCAGGACTTGAGGCAAACCCAGATATAAAACTTGTAAAACAAGAAGGTTTAAATGTCGGATACCTTGCACTTGATCAAGTAAAATTTGCTCCGTTTAAAGATGTAAGAGTAAGAAGAGCTATAAACTATGCCATCAATAAAGAAGCGATAGTAAAAGCTATATATGCCGGCTTCGGTAAACCTGCTTATACTCCAATCCCTCCTACGATGTGGAGTTATAATGCAAATGTAACAAAATATAAATACAATCCAGAAAAAGCTAAGCAACTTCTAAAAGAGGCTGGCTATCCAAAACTTTCATTTGAACTTTGGGCAATGCCAGTGGCTCGTCCATATATGCCAAATGCTAGAAAAGTTGCAGAAGCTATGCAAGCAGACCTTGCAAAAGTGGGAGTTACAACAAAAATCGTAAGCTACGACTGGGGAACTTACTTAGATAAAGGAAGACACTACAAAGATGACTCTTGTCTTCTTGGTTGGACTGGAGACAATGGAGATCCTGATAACTTCCTAAATGTTCTTCTTACTTCAAATGCAGCAAAAATTCCTGCTTCAAACAGAGCTGGCTGGAAAAATCCAGAATTTGATGCTTTGATAGCAAAAGCCAAAACAACAACTGATATAAAAGAGAGAACTAAGCTTTATATGAAAGCTCAGGACATATTTGCAGACCAAGTTCCTTGGGTAACAATAGCAAACTCTTTAGTAGTTGAGCCTATTAGAAAAAGTGTTATGAACTTCAAACTTGACCCTATGGGGAAAAGAAGATTCAATAAAGTTTGGTTTGATAAATAACAAACCTCTACATGTAAAGAGAGCTTGTCTCTCTTTACATCACTACACCTCTGACCTTACCCACTATTTATAATTATAGCTCGTGCGTAAGTTCAGATATAATTATTATAAGGAGAATTTTTGTTTTCTTACATTGTAAAGAGATTGCTCTGGACAATTCCCACACTCTTTGGTGTTACCCTACTTGTCTTTTCCATGGTTCACTTAACACCGGGTGATCCCGCTGCTGCTATTTTAGGCGATAAAGCAAACAAACAATCTATCGCAGATTTGAGAGCACAGATGGGACTCGATAAACCTTTATATGAGCAGTATTTTATCTATATAAAAAATCTTTCCCATGGGGATTTCGGAAAATCGGCAAATAGCAACGAAGAGGTGATGAGCGAATTTAAAGATAGATTTCCTGCGACTGTTGAACTCTCTATGGTTGCTATGTTTTTTGCTGTATTTTTAGGTATTGGTGCCGGTATTATATCGGCAGTTAAGAGATACTCTATATTTGATTACGGGAGTATGTTTGGTGCACTTGCGGGTGTGTCGATGCCTGTTTTTTGGCTAGGGCTTGTGCTTATATACTTCTTTTCAGTTAAGCTTGGATGGCTACCGGTATCGGGACGGCTTGGGTATGAGTTTGATATAGATCATATTACAGGTTTTTATCTTATAGACTCACTTCTTGCCAAAGATTATGAGGCTTTTTGGGATGCACTAAAACACCTGATTTTGCCGGCTATTGCACTTGGTACTATACCTATGGCGATAATTGCCAGGATGACAAGAAGTAGTATGATAGAGGTGATGAAAGAGGAGTATATAAAAACAGCAAGAGCAAAGGGTTGTTCTAGATTTCAAGTCATATTTATACATGCTCTTAGAAATGCCATGATGCCTGTCGTAACTATCATAGGTTTGATGTTGGGAAGTCTATTTGCTGGAGCAATTTTGACAGAGACTACATTTTCTTGGCCGGGAATCGGAAAGTGGCTGGTAAATGCCGTATATCAAAGAGATTTTCCTGTCATTCAGTCAACTACTCTTATCATCGCTATCATATTTATAATAGTAAATTTTATAGTTGATCTGTTGTATGCATTTATAAATCCGAAGATAAGGCTGGGCTAATGGAAAACTTACTTGAATTTATAAAACAGTATAAGAAAAACAGAGCAGCAGTTGTAGGATTTATAGTAGTTGTATTGTTGCTATTAACTGCTGTTTTTGCACCGATTGTGGCACCATATTCACCAAATATTCAAAACTTGGCAGACAGACTCATACCTCCTATGTGGGACGCCAAAGGTGTCAGTAGCCATATTTTAGGAACTGATGATTTTGGTAGAGACCTATTTTCAAGGATAATTTTCGGCTCCCGTATATCTTTGATGGTTGGAGCCATATCTGTGGGAGTCTCTTTATCGTTTGGTTTGATTATGGGCATAGTTGCAGCATATTTTGGTGGGAAAACAGACCTCTTTATCATGCGAATTGTTGATATCATGCTCTCCATTCCTGCTATTCTTTTAGCTATAGTTATAGTCTCTATACTTGGACCTAGTCTATTTAGTGCGATGACTGCCATAGGAATAGTCGGAATACCTACTTATGCAAGAATAGTCAGATCTTCTGTATTGGCTGAGAGAGAGAAAGAGTATGTGATAGCTAGTCGTATAAACGGCTCTTCAAATTTTAGACTTATGTTTGTTGTCATACTTCCCAACTGTGCAAGTCCTATCATAGTACAAGCTACTATGGGTTTTGCTTCTGCTGTTTTAGAGGCTGCCGGACTTAGCTTTTTAGGACTTGGTGCTCAACCACCAACTCCTGAATGGGGTGCGATGCTTAGTGACTCTTTACAATTTATAACAACTGCTCCTTGGATGATTTTTTATCCCGGTCTTGCTATATTTTTGACTGTTCTTAGTTTCAACCTTATGGGTGATGGACTGATGGATGTGTTAGATCCAAAGCTAAAGGATAAGTGATGAAAAATCTACTAGAAGTAAAAAATTTAAAAACATTTTTCTACTCCGATGCAGGAGTAAACAAAGCGGTAAATGATGTCAGCTTTGAGATACCAAAAGGCAAAACAGTCTGTATAGTTGGAGAGAGCGGCAGTGGAAAGAGCATAACTTCACTATCAATTCTAAGGTTGATTGACCATCCCGGAGTCATTGAAGGCGGAGAGGTGATATTAGATGGCAAAGATTTGTTAAAATTAAGTGATGCACAGATGAGAAAGATACGAGGTCGCGAAATATCGATGATATTTCAAGAACCTATGACATCACTAAATCCATCTTATACAGTTGGTTATCAGATAGATGAAGCGCTTAAACTCCATCAAAAACACTTAAATAAAAAACAGAGATTTGAAAAAGTAGTAGAATCCCTTGACTTAGTCGGTATCCCTGACCCTAGAGAAAAATATAGAGAATATCCCTTTAAACTAAGTGGGGGACAAAGACAAAGAGTAATGATTGCTATAGCCATGGCATGCGAGCCAAAGCTGCTTATCGCTGATGAGCCTACAACGGCTCTTGATGTAACTATCCAAGCCCAGGTATTGGACCTCATGAAAGAGCTACAAGATAAAAAAGGAACATCCATACTCTTTATCACTCATGATTTAGGTGTGGTTTATCAGATAGCAGATGAAGTTGTAGTCATGTATAAAGGTCATATAGTTGAAAAAGCGAGTGCACAAGAGTTGTTTAAAGATCCAAGGCATCCATATACAAAAGCACTTTTGCATTCCATTCCAATTCCTGGTGTGACTCCTAGAAAATCAAAATTAGATACTGTTGATGATGATGTTGACTATCTATCTTTTCCAAAGGAGATTAGATGAGTGAAACCATATATGAGATAAAAAATTTACAAAAATATTATGAGATAAATCTAGGACTCTTTAAAAAACCAAAGATTATAAAAGCACTAAACGGTATCTCTTTTGATGTAAAAAGGGGCGAAGTTTTAAGCTTGGTCGGTGAGAGTGGCTGTGGAAAATCAACAACAGCAAAACTAATCCTCAAGATAGAAGAACCAACGGGTGGAGAGATACTTTTCAACGGAGAAGACATCACAAAACTTCAACATCATGAGCTAGAAGAGTATAGAAAAAAGGTACAAATCATCTTCCAAGACCCTTACTCTTCACTAAATCCTAGATGGAAAGTCGGCTCAATCATAGGCGAGCCACTTAAACTAAATACAGATATGAAAGACAAAGAGATAAAAGAGAGAGTTTTATATCTGATGGAAAAAGTGGGTATGCATCCTGATTGGTATGAGAGATATCCTCATCAATTCTCAGGCGGACAAAGGCAAAGAATCGGAATTGCTAGAGCATTGGCTCTAAATCCTGAGATTATTGTCTGTGATGAGCCTGTGAGTGCTCTTGATGTCTCAATCCAGGCTCAAGTTCTAAATTTATTGCTTGATTTGCAAGATGAATTTAACTTGACTTATATATTTATATCTCATGATTTAAGTGTTGTTGAGCATATTTCAGATAGAATAGTCGTTATGTATTTTGGAGATATAGTAC
>JALUMZ010000331.1 GCA_027055635.1 Campylobacteraceae bacterium | reverse complement strand
AAAAAAAGATTTGACAATCCTGCTCTAGCAAAAATCTATATCAAAAAACAAAATTTATGCGGCAATATAAAAGGAAAACAATTTCAAGCCGTAGCTTTGTATCTTTCAGGTAGATAACAAATCCTTCATAAGGTACGAGTGTAGTTTATAGACATTTTCTTGTCTGTTTATTGCACTTGTACTGCTTCCATATCCCCAATCTGCAAATATAAAAGGCATATTTGCATTTTTTGAGGCCATCTCATCTTTTATACTATCTCCTACAAACAGACTATGTTCGATAGATATGGATAGTTTATCGCAAATCAGTTGAAGCATTTGCGGATCAGGTTTGGTCTTTTCTACATGATTAGCTCCTATGATACAATCAAAAAAATCATCAAGTTTGCAAGAGTGTAGCATATGTTTTGCAAATATATCCGGAGCATTTGTGGCAATACCAAGAGAAATATATTTTGATTTTAGATATTTGAGTAGTTCTAATACGCCTGCATATGGCTTGATGAATTTTGAAGAATTTTCAAGATAGTGATTTCTAAACAGACTTTGTTGCTCTTTGGTATATTCTTTTGTACCATATAATAACATAGGCAAATCTCCATCAGGTTGATTTAGCTGATTTTCTATAAACTCTTTGTCTATTTGGCACAGCCCCATAATGTCTCTGACATAATTTACACTATATGTCATAGCTTTGCTTGAATCAAGTAGCGTTCCATCCATATCAAAAATAACTGATTTTACCATTTTTTGTTCTTTATTTTTTTGATATAATTATATCCAATAATAAAAAAGGGGGAGCTGATGAGTGTACTTTTAGAATTTGCGATGTTTCCAACAGATAAAGGTGAGAGCGTTAGCTCTTATGTGAGTAAAATCATAGATATGGTTGATAAAACAGGTGTGGATTACCAGTTGACTCCTATGGGAACTATAATCGAATGTGATGATATAGATGAAGCTTTAGATATCGTCAAATCTTCATATAGATGCTTAGAGAGTGATTGTTTTCGTATATATTCAACTTTGACTTTTGATATCAGAAAAGGTGAGAAGGGCAGGCTAAAATCTAAAATAAAATCAGTAGAAGACAGACTCAATAGGGAGATTAAATACTAATTATGAAACAGTATGAAATCGAACTGTTTAAGAATCTTAATGATACTCTAAAAGATGAGATAAACAGATATGCCAAACTGATAAAATTTAAAAAAAATGAGTATGTTTTTGACAGTGATGATGCCACAAAGCATTTTTATATATTTTTGAGTGGGAGAGTTAAAGTTTATCAGATAAATTTGGATACTTTAAAAGAGCAGACGATTTCAATCTTGAGTTTTGGAGATATGTTTGATGCTATCACTCTGCTTGATGGGCAAATTCACGAAGTTATGGTAGATATATTAGAAGATGGAGAAGCATTAAGACTACCCATAGAAAAAGTTAGAGAATGGATATATAAAAACCCGGCATTTAATCGTATATTTTTTCCATATATAGCAACGCAAATGAGAAAAGCTGAAAATCTTTCTTGTGAATTGTCACTATATGATACAAATGAGCGACTTATACACTTGATACTAAACAATTTAGAAACAGATAAAAAACACAAAAAAACACTTTTGCAAAATCTATCAAGAAGCGAGATCGCAAATCTTATAGGAACGGTAAGACATGTCGTGGACAGACATATAAAAGAGCTCAAAAATGCAGGAGTAATAGAGACAAAAAGAAAAAATATAATAGTAAAAGATATAGAAAAACTACTAAAACTACTAAAGAATTCTTCACAAATGCTACTAAAGTAGCAAAACTTTTTTAAACTACTTGTTAAAATTTCATCAAAGTTTAGTCATAGAGACTAAAGAAAATTTATAACTGACCTTACGCACTAAACACATATCTGAGCAAAAAGAGAAAGTGTCATATACAAGGCAGATTTTTGAAAGCCTAGCTAAAGCTAAGGTGAAAAAATCTAACGAAGCTAGATGATACTTTATCTTTTTGCCCAAAGGGTGGTATAATTTGCTCACAATTGCGTCGTTAGTAAGATTTGAAGCTACTAGTAGCTCCTGCATCTTACTGCCTAGCACTTATAAGCAACTTATACCACTCAGATATGTGTTTAGTGCGTAAGGTCAGTTAATTAAAGGAGTTTATCATGTTACTTACAAAATTTGAACCATTTAGAGAATTTAGAGATCTCAGAAGAGGTTTTGAGTACCTAAACAATGTCATAGAGGGCTTGGAAGAGCAAGGGTACGAGGCTGGTATATCTTCATTTACACCTGTTGTAAACAGTAGAGAGGCAGATGATGCTTACTATGTAGAGGTTGATTTGCCGGGTGTAAAAAAGAGTGATATAGTAATCGATGTAAAAGACAATGTTTTGAGTATTTCAGGTGAGAGAAAAATCAAAAATGAGATAAAAGAGAGTGATTACTATAAAGTTGAGAGCAGATATGGAAAGTTTACGAGAAGCTTTACCCTGCCAAAAGATGTAGATGTTGACAAGATAGCAGCTAATAGTAAAAATGGTGTTCTTGAAGTGAAGATTCCAAAGCAAAAAATCATAGATAAAAAACCTAAAAAGATAGAGATCAAGTAAGGAGGATATCATGGATATAGTAAAAAGCACAAAGAAAGTTGGTGAAAATTTAGAAAAGGGCATAGAGAGTGGATTGGAAAAAACAAAAGAGATTTTTACAAATGTAGCAAGTTATCTTCCTTTTGCAAATTTAGCCAAAAAAAGTAGCGACACTTTTTCTATAGAGGTCGATTTGCCCGGAGTCGATAAAAAAGATATCGATATAAAAATAGAAGACAATTTTCTAAGGGTTAGTGCTACAAGAAAGATGAAAAAAGAGGTAAAAGAGGAGGACTACTATATGATAGGTAGCTATTTTGGGGAGATTTCAAGAGTCTTTGCACTACCTGAAGATATAGATAGAGATAAAGTAGATGCAAAATATGAAGATGGAAGACTATATATAACTTTAGAAAAAGTTGAAGCAAAAAAAGCAAAAAGCATAACAGTAAAATAGAGGCTCTACATGTAGAGCCTCCTAGGAGGTGAAATATGAAAAATGTACAATATTTGATAGTATTTTTATTGGTGGTAGTTATCGGTTTGCAAGGGTATTATATATATGATACTAAAACAACTAATCCAATAGAGAGTCAAAAAATATTACCTATTAAGCGACTAAATCAGCCACTCGTAAAAGATAATGATCTAGATAAAATCTTTGCTGGAAATCCATTTGAACAGATGCAAAAGATGGAACAGAATATGCAAAAAATATTTAACTCTATGAATTCACAATTTGCGACTATGCCGGAGTTTGAGAAGTTTTTTAAAAATGATATGAGTATATCACCTGCACTTAATATGAAGAGCTATAAAGACAGATATGAATTAAGTGTGAGTATTCCAGGTAGTGAAAAAAACAATATAAAAGTGAACACAAAAGACGGAATTTTAACGATTGAGGCAAAAACTAAAAATATCAAAGATGAGAAAAAATCAAATTTTATAAAAAAAGAGATGTATGAGGGTACATTTATCAGAAGTCTAAGTTTGCCAAGTGATGCAGATACAGGTAATTTAAAAACAAACTATAAAGATGGAATTCTTAAAATAGTGATACCTAAAAAGAGGTAAAGTTCTGGTTTTATTGATAAACATTATCAAATTATAAGTTTAAACTTTGTATAATGATAACTTAAATCAATAAAAATTATAAGGAAATAGAATTGAAGAAAAAAGTAAAGAAATTCATATCAAAAAAAGTGATAGGTGATATTGTAGAGAAACATAAAACCAATGCCCCTTTTGATAAGGTCATAGAAAATCTTGAAGAAGCAGTTAAAGAGAATAACTTTTCAGTTGTGGGAATTCATGACTTAAAAGATACATATGAGCGAAAAAACCTTGAAGCTAATTTTGACTATAAGATAGTTCAGATTTGCAATGCTCAAAAATCACATGGGGCATTGACAAATATGAGTCATGATTTAGGAATTATGATGCCAAAAAGTATAGTAGTTGCCAGAAAAGATGGTGTTACAACTTTGAGATTTATGAAGATGAAACCGTGGATGGTAAGCTTGATGTTTCCAGATATCGATGTAGCTCCAATCTCAAAAATGGTAACAAAAATCATGAGAGATATAGTGGCACAAACCATAGAAAAAGCTGAAAAATAATTTTTTGTTATACAGCCGATCTCTGCTTGAGATAGGCTGTTTTTTTAATCTTGTAGTTTATATACTAGAGTTACTTTTATATCTAAATCTTTTGGTGGTTTGGGAAAATAAGCACTTGCTTTTTGAATAGTTTTTCTAGTGGCTTTCTTAAGAAATCTTTTTGTGCAAGCAACCTCTCTTATAACTATACTGCCATCTTTTTTTAATAAAAATCTTACTTTTACTTCACCTTCTATATGGAGTCTTCTTGCTCTTCTTGGATAAAATTTTACCTCTTTTATGGATGAGAGGATTTTATGATAATTATATTTTAGGTATCTTGCTTTCAGATCAATTTTTGGTGGAGATATTAGGGTAGGCATAGTTAGATTTTCATCTGTTTTCTCTGGTATAGGTCTAAAAACCTTCTTGATTACAGTTTTTTGCAAAACTTTTTTGGGCTTAGGTGATGGCGGTCTAGGTTTTATATGTTTAGGTTTACTAATAACTTTTTTTACTATTTTTTTCGGCTTCGGCTTCGGCTTCGGCTTCGGCTTCGGCTTCGGCTTCGGCTTCGGCTTCGGCTTTGGCTTTGGCTTTGGCTTTGGCTTTGGCTTTGGCTTTGGCTTTTGCTTTGGCTTTGGCTTTGGCTTTGGCTTTGGCTTTGGCTTTGGCTTTGGCTTTGGCTTTGGCTTTGGTTTTGGTTTTGGTTTTGGTTTTGGTTTTGGTTTTGGTTTTGGTTTTGGCTTTGGTTTTGGTTTTGGTTTTGGTTTTGGTTTTGGGGTGATTTTTTTTACAACTTTTATTTTTTTGGGATGGTGTAAAATTTTTGGCACCATGATCCGGTGTATGTGTATTTGAGTAGTTTTTTTCTTTTTTGCTATATTTGTACTGAAATTTGCAAATACAAGAGATAAAATTGTGGCGTATATCAGTGATGTGACTAAAAATGAGGAGAAGTATCTATTCATGTTTAGTTATGATTCCTAGATTTGTGTATCCTTTTTGTTTTAGCAAGTCGATAACTTTTACAAAATTGTCAAATTTAGAGTTTTTATCACAATTTATATTTATAGCCA
>JALUMZ010000330.1 GCA_027055635.1 Campylobacteraceae bacterium | reverse complement strand
AATTCCGCTCCACCTTTTACATTGTTTACAGATATATTTCCTTTAAATTTGCTCTGTATAACTAACCTTGACATATAGAGTCCTATACCCGTGGAGGGTGTTTTTTTCTTACTCTTAAATGGTTTAAATATATCATCTACCGGCTCTACTTGTATTCCTCCTGCATTATCAGTAATTTTTAGGATAATGTCTGTTTTTGTATCTTTTAAAGATATGATAATCTTAGGATTTTTAACATTTCTGTTTTTTACAACATCAATTATATTTTGCAAGATAGATAATATAACATGAGCTAGAGAGTTTGAATTTCCATAAATCGTAATCTTTGAATCTATCTCTTTTATTAAGTTTATTTGATTTAATTTTAGTAGAGATTCAACGATCTTCAACGCTTGATTTATAGATAAAATTGGATTAAAAGTACTATTTTGAGTTACCCGGTAAAAATTTTGAAAGTTTGTAATCGTCTCAGACATAAACTGGATAATCTCCTCATTCTTACTCACATCTTTTGCTAATTCACTATCTTTTAACTTCTTTCTAATATACATACAGTTAAAATTTAACTCTGCCAAAGGTTGTCTCCACTGATGAGCTATGATAGCTATCATCTCACCAAGAGCTGCGAACTTTGCCTGTTGTTGAAGAAGTTGATCTTTTAGTTTTTCTTTTGTAATATCTTGCACATTTGCTACTATTGCTATAGACTCATTTTCACCGCTTGTACCAAATGAAATTCTAATCGGAAAGATATGTCCTTGCTTATTTACAGCTTCCATCTCTACCACCTCTCCCATCTCATCCAAATCTAACCTCTGTAAAAATTCCTGCACCCCATTTTTATGTAAAATTTCATACTGTCTGGGGATTATCTTATCAAAAGCTGATTGATTTAGCATCTCCTCTTTACTAAAGCCAAAAATCCTCTCTGCCATCTCATTATAGGTGCGTATTCTCAAATCTTTATCGAGGGTTATGATTGCATTTGTGCTTGATTCTATAACGGCATTTGAATAATCCTTCTGTGCCGTCAAATCTTTTGTGTCTTGTTTTATCCTTCTATTTGCCGGCATAAAGATAAAAATAGCTTCAAAAAAGAGTGTAAAAAGCGTAAAAATAAAGATAAAAAACTCCACCTGTTTTAACTTTTGCGTATTTTCTCTAGCTTCAAGAAGATATAAATTTACAGCTTTGTCTAACTCTTTAAGCATTTTATTTGAGTGTTGCAACAGATATGTTAAACTTCTTCCATCCCTAGAATCATTAAATCTTTTTGCATGGAAAAGATAGGTTTGAACTTTTTTATCAAGTTCGTTTGGTTTTTGAAAATACAATTTTTTTAACTTATTTGACATTGGTGCTGTAATCAACTGCTTATGAGACTCTTCCATTAGTTTTACGATAGGCTCTAACTCTTTTATCTTGTAGTATATAGAATAAAATGCAATCTTTTGGGCAAATATCTTTTGACGACTGCTAAGATTTATCATCTTCCCATTATCTGCCTGAGAGGCTATCAAATGGTCAAGATTAAAATATGCTAAAGTAGAAAGCAATGCTATAAGAGAAAGAGCAAAAACATATCGTTTAGTGAAGCTGATATTCTTTAGCATATATATTTTCCTTTATTAAAAAATTTTATGCTATAATATTACCATACCAAACATCAAAAGGTGATATTTATGGATGAAAAATATGAAATTCTTTTAAATAAAAGTTCCATATTGCTAGCAGAAGATGAAGAGAATGTAAGAGAGAGTTTCAAAAAGGTCTTGCTTTTATATGTTGAAGAAGTTTTTACTGCCAAAGATGGTAAAGAAGCATATGAATTATATACTAAGCATAATCCAGATATCATCATAACAGATATAAAAATGCCCAAAATCAATGGCATAGAACTAATAAAAAAGATAAGACAAAAAAATCATGATATTCCCATAATAGTCACTAGTGCACATACGGATCAAGATCTGCTCTTAGAGTCTATAAAACTCTCCTTAGTTGAGTATGTAGTCAAGCCGATTAAAGAAAAAGAGTTAAACAGACTACTTAGGGAGTGCGCACAAAAACTATACGAAAGCTCAGAGACAGTCATAAACCTAGGTAAAAATATCTCATATGATTTTGAAAATAAAATTTTTATACATAATGACAAATCTATAAATTTAACACAAAAAGAGGTGGAGTTTTTTGAGATTTTACTCGCCCACAGGGGCAATCTTGTGACCAAGCAAGATATAGAAGATAAGATATATATTTATGAAGAAGCTCCTATATCAGCACTAAAAAATTTGGTTTTTAAACTAAGAAAAAAACTAAATACAGATGTAATAAAAACAGTTGGAAAACTAGGTTATATGATAGAGTAAAAAACTCTATCAAACACTCTTTACTATGTTTTTTAGTTTCTTCTTCATCACTTTAACACTTTTTTAACAATAGCGACCAAAAAGAAACTCTACTTATGATAAAATTTCACATAAACTATTAAATTAGTGTTAAAGAAGGTGCCAAAACTTGATGAGTATCAAGCTTGACGGTAAATAATAACGATAAAATTCGTTTTTCGAAGAATATTAAGTCATAAGGAGGACACGCGATGAAGGATGTGTTTGGTAAAGCATCGGCTTTATTGGCTACAAGTGCACTACTTGCTACATTTGCTAGCGGTGCAACTGAGTTAGATAAGGTGATGAAAGAGAGAGGTTTATCTCAACAAGATCTCTTAGCAGCTGCTAAGACTTATACCCCAAGTGGTGGTAGAGATAAATACTTGGTTTTTAGTTCAGGTGGGCAATCTGGACAGATAATGGTATATGGTGTGCCATCTATGAGAATTTTAAAGTACATAGGTGTATTTACTCCGGAGCCTTGGCAAGGATGGGGATATGATGACGATACCAAGAAAATTTTAGCCGAAGGAAATATCAGAGGCAAAAAGATAACTTGGGGAGATACTCACCACCCGGCAATTTCAGAAACAAACGGCAAGTATGACGGTAAATGGCTTGTTATAAATGACAAAGCTAACCCTCGTTTAGCTGTAATCGACTTAGATGACTTGGTTACAAAACAGATAGTTGTAAACCCTGTTTTCAAAAGTGATCACGGTGGAGCTTTCTTTACTCCAAATAGTGAATATATACTAGAAGCTTGTCAATACGCAGCTCCACTAGATAATAACTGGCATCCGATGGATGAGTATGCAGAGACTTATCGTGGTGGTGTAACAATTTGGAAATTTAACCATAAAACAGGAAAGATTGAGCCTAAAAAATCTTTTACGCTTGAACTTCCTCCATACATGCAAGATCTTTCGGATGCAGGTAAAGAAGCAAGTTATGGTTGGGGCTTCACAAACAGTTTCAACTCCGAAATGTACACAGGTGGTATAGAAAAAGGTCTGCCTCCATTTGAAGCAGGATGCTCTAGAAACGATACTGACTTTTTACAAGTATATAACTGGAAAAAACTTGCCGAGCTTGCAAAAGATCCAAAAAATGTAAAAATCATAAATGGATCAAAAGTTATACCAATAGATGTAGCAGTTAAAAACAATGCACTTTTTCTAATTCCTGAGCCAAAATCTCCACATGGTGTTGATGTTAGTCCTGATGGAAAGTATATCGTAGTTTGTGGTAAGCTAGATACTCATGCAACTGTTTACTCTTGGAAAAAAATCAAAAAAGCGATAGCTGATAAAAACTTTGTCGGCAAAGACCCTTTTGGTATTCCAATTATAGATCTAAAAGTTGCAGCTCATTGTCAAGCAGAGTTGGGCCTTGGACCATTGCATAACCAATACGGTAAAAAATGGAAAACTGACGGCGAAATCTATACTTCACTATATGTTGATTCACAAGTAGTTAGATGGAACTATCTTACATGTAAAGTAACTGACAGACAAAATGTTAACTACAACATTGGTCACCTTTGCGGAATGGAAGGTAAAACTGAAGATCCTCAAGGAGATTATATCATAGCACTTAATAAGCTTGCTATCGATAGATTTAATGAAATCGGACCTTTGCATCCACAAAACCACCAGCTAATTGACATTCGTGGTAAAAAGATGCAACTTCTTTATGATATGCCGATTCCATTAGGTGAGCCTCACCAAGCTGTAGCTATAAGAGCTAGCAAAATCAAGCATCATGTAAGATATAAAATGGGCTTCAATCCTTTTACAGGAAAAGTTCATAAAGGTAAAACTCTAGCCGGTCAAGAAAAAATCGTAAGAAAAGGTAAGCATGTTTATGTTTACGGAACTATGGTTAGAAGCCATATCAACCCTGAGCATGTAAGTGTAAACAAAGGCGATACTGTAACTTTCTACTTGACAAACCTAGAGAGAGCAGAGGATGAGACTCATGGTTTCACAGTTGATCAGTACAATGTTCACGCTTCACTTGAGCCTGGTAAAACAGTAGCACTTACTTTCAAGGCTGATAGAGAAGGTGTATTCCCTTACTACTGTACAGAATTCTGTTCAGCTCTTCACTTAGAGATGATGGGATACTTACTGGTAAAAGATCCGAACAAAAAATATACAAAAGCTGCTAAGTTAAAAATGGCTAAAATGAGTCCAAAACAACTTAAAGCCGAGTATGACAAAACTGTTGCTGTCAACAAAGCAACTGACGCTGTTATTCAAAGTGTTGTTAAATTCTTAAAAGAAAACCACTATGAAAAATACCCAACAGTTAAGAATCTTGTTGTTGATGCACTTGACCAATATGGCAAGATTGCCGGACAAAAGAAACTTTCAGACGAAGCAGTAAAAGCTGGTAATCTAAACAAAGCAATTCTCTTTGAAAATATGATTTGGCAATATATGGTAAAAACAGCCGATGTTGGAATCAGAGCAAGAGATTTACTTGTCAAAAAGATAGCTACTCCTATGAGTGAAGCTGCTCAAAGAGGACACGCAGCTTATCTTGAAGGTGGATGTAACGGATGTCATGTTATCGGAAAAGTGAGTTCAGGTCCAGACCTAGTCGGTGTTTTAGGAAGACATGAAAATGGCAAAAAATGGGTCAAAGAGTGGATATTAAATCCAGAAAAAATGTACAATAATGACTACATTAAATCTATGACCAACTACTTCAACCTAAGAATGCCTAACCAAGGTATGAAACCTCACGAAGTTGATGATATCATCGAATATCTAAAATGGATAGATAAAAACGCTAACTTGTTTTAATCTCTCCTATTCATAATACATCAGAGTCGCTTGACTCTGATGTATTAACATAACTTATACATAAT
>JALUMZ010000329.1 GCA_027055635.1 Campylobacteraceae bacterium | reverse complement strand
TTTATAGTATAATCATAAAATATCTTAAAAGGTTTTTTCAAAAATATATGAAATATTTAATTCTCTCAATAACTTTTATAACAACTATCATCGCTGGTGAACTTCACTTTGAACATAATTTTAACAAGGCTTTGAAAAAAGCCAGGGGTGAAAATAAAGAGGTAATGATGATGTATTCTGCAACTTGGTGTCCTGAGTGCAACTATATGAAAGAAGTTGTTTTTAAGGATAAAAGAGTTGTAAAGTATATCAAAAGTCATTTTGTTCTTTTGGGATTGGATATACAAAAAGACAAGCTTCCTAAAGGCTTTAGTTTTGTCGGGATTCCTACTTTTTTCTTTATTAACAAAGATGCAAAACAGACCGGCAAGATAGTTGGTGGTGATAAAGCTGGTAAATTTTTAAAAAAATTAAAAGATTTAAAATGAATCGCAATAAAAAACGATGCAAAGCGCAAGCTCGTGCTTTAGTCGCGAGGAATTTTGCTTGGGCTTTGCCCAAACAAAAGGGGATAATAAAATGAAAAAGATACTCCTATCTATTTTAATCATCTCAAATCTGCTTTTGGCATATAATATGAGTGACTTAAAAAAAGTGAAAGATGATGGTGATTGCCCAAAGTGTGACTTGAGTTATGCAGATTTGAGCGGGTTAGAACTTAGCATGTCGGATTTGAGTGATGCAAATCTCAGCCATGCAAATTTAAATAACATTGTTGCACATAAGACAGACTTTAGCTCAGCAGATTTGAGTTATGCGACATTTGTCAAATCAAATATAAAAGGAGCTATATTTATCAAAGCGATTTTGAAAAATACAAATTTTTATGACTCAAGGGCTTGGAAAGCCAATTTCACTGATGCAAAGATAGATAGATGTGATTTTAACGAATCAGCTTTAGGATCAGCGATTTTCAAAAATAATGATTTAAGAAATTCAACATTTCATGGAGCTATACTGTATAAAACAGTTTTTAAAGATAGTATCAAAGGAGTCCTAAAATAATATATATTTTTACCTATATCCAAGAGAAACATCGGCGAGAAGGTGTAGGAATCGAACCTACCGGCAACTAGTCAACTAGCCACCCATCGGGTTTGAAGCCCGTGATGCCCACCAGGGTCATATACCCTCCAAAGAGAGATGTCATTTTATCTAAAATAATGTAAAATATGGCTTACTGTTTATATGTTAATTAATACATACCAATTAACATAAGTATCAAATATAATAAGCTAAAATTAACCAATATGTGTTTTAAAATATAAAAATGGAGGTTCTTATGAGATACAATCAACCTATAAAGCTTGGTAAAAGAGAGTTGAAAAATCGCTATATAATTGCACCTGTAAAGACTGCTTATGCTTCTTTGGAAGGTGAAGTCAATGAGAGGCACTTGAGATACTATGAAAATATATCCAAAGATGGAGCGGCTATCATAATTGTTGAGCCCGTTTCTGTTTCACAAAGTGGAAAAGAGCATCCAAAACAGCTGAATATAGACAAAGAAGATAGTGTACAGAATCTCAGTAAATTAGTAAAATTGATAAAAAACAACGGCTCCATCCCCGCAATTCATCTAAATCATGCGGGAAGAGGTGCAAATAAAATGGCAACAAAGATGAATCCTTTGGCTCCAAGTAGTATCTTTTGTCCTATGAGCGGCTTAACTCCTGATGAACTGAGCTTGAAACAGATTGATAAGATTTTGGAGGATTACAAAAAAGCTATAAAAAGAGCAAAAGAAGCGGGTTTTGAAGCTATAGAGATTCAGTGCGGACATGGCGCTTTGGTACATCAATTTTTATCCAAAAGGTTAAATAAAAGAGACGATATATATGGTCAAGACAGAACTCTGTTTTTGAAAAAAATACTATCTATGTTTGAAAATAGTGATGATACCATCAAGATAATTCGCATAAGCGGAAGTGAATTTGTAGAGGGTGGCTGGGTGCCAAAAGATAATGAGGTGGTGATGAATTTAGCCAAAGAATATGGCTTTGATATGGTGCATTGTGGTTTTGGAAATGCTTGTGATACTCCGCCTTGGTACTACTCCCATATGGCTTTGCCTCAAGAGAAACAAAAAGAGGTCGTAAAAGCCATAAGAGAGCTTTGCCCTTTGCCTTTGGCAATTGTGGGAAGGATGGCTGAAGTTGAGAAACTAAAAGAATATGAGCAAGAGGATTTGGCTGATTTTGTTGCTTTTGGCCGTCCTGTTGTGGCTGATCATCAACTCGTAAGTAAACTCGTAAATGAAAAATTTGATGAGATAGACTACTGTGGATACTGCTTGCAAGGATGTCTTTACAATGTCAAAAAAGGCAAAGGTTTAGGATGTATCATAAATCCTCAAATAGACAAAAATCCTCTCAAGCCTGTTCAGCTTAAAAAACATATAGTTGTCATAGGAGCAGGACCAGCCGGCATGAGTGCAGCTATGACTTTGTCTAAAAGAGGCCACAGAGTGACACTATTTGAAAAAGAGCAGGGACTTGGTGGTAACTTTATAACAGCCCCTAGAGCCGTCGGAAAAGAGAGTATGCAAAGACCTTTTGAGAGCATGATAGCAAAATGCAAAAGGCTTGTAAGAGATATAAGGCTTGGTTGTGATATCAAAAATGAAGATTTAAGTGGATATGACTATTTTATAGTAGCAAGTGGATCACATCAAAACAGGCCTAAATTTGAGGATATAGAAAATCAGTATGTTATGACAAGCTTGGAGTATTTTTATGACAAAAAAGAGATAAGAGGCAAGAGAGTTTTAATCATAGGAGCCGGCATGGTTGGGATGGAAGCTGCTGAAAATCTCATAAACAAAGGCTATGATGTCACTATCACAAAAAGAGGTGAAGAGGTGGGAAATGATATGGAGCCTATCACTAAAAAGCTGATGATGATGAGACTAAAAAACAGAGATTTAAAAATCATGACAAAGACAAAAATCTTAAAGTTTGGCAGTAAAAGTGTTATATACGAACAAGATGGGAAAAGAGGTGAATTAAAAGTATTTGATACCATCATCATAGCTACCGGACTTCAAAGTGATACTAGTGTAGCAAACTTCTTGCGAGAAAAAGGAAAAGAGTTTGTTCTTATAGGAGATGCTAAAAAAGTGGAAAATATCTTTGAAGCTACAAAAGCAGGATATGAGATAGCATTGAATATTTAAAATTTAGAATTTGAGGAAGCAGTTCATGCCACTTTATGGTAAAATATCGAAAAATTATCAAAAAGAGAGTTAATGGAATGAAAATATATGATATGGATAAGAAGTCTTATTTAGATATAGTAGAAATGAAAAATCCAACTACTAAAGTTGAGCAGTTATCTCATGCCTTGTACTGTTTTGAAAATGATATTTTTGATGTAATATATGATAAATCACAGCCAGCACTGGTAAAATATATCAACTCTTTAGACCAAGACATGTTAAAGCAGGATGGTTTTCAATTTTTATATTTTACTTCTGGCACTACCGGTTTACCAACAGGTGTTTTTAAAACTAAAGAGAACTCTATCAAGCAAGCAGAGGCTCTTTTGAAAACATTGGGAGATATGAAATTTAACAGAGTTGTTACGACTGTTCCTTTTGTGCATATTTATGGTGTAGATATAGGTGCGGTTGTACCTAAGATTCTAGATATCGATATTTGGACAAAAGAGAATTTTTTACCAGAAGAACTTGCAATAGAAGCTGAAAAAGAGGGGACTTTAATAGTCACAACCCCGGTATTTATCAAAGCTTTGAATAGAATAGAAAAAAATGCTGATTTTAGTAAATCTTACTTTTTGACTTCAACTGCACCTGTTCCAAAAGAGGATGGGAAAAAATTTCATGAACTATATCATACCTCAGTATCACAACTTTTTGCTTCAACTGAGACAGGGCTAATGGGACATAAAATAAATGATGAAGAGATTTTAAAAACTTATGAGGGGGTAAGCATAAGTCAAAAATATAATATGTTAAGAATCTCATCCCCATTTCTTGCTAAGAAACTACTAAGAGATGGGATTGTAGAAGATGTTAATCCGCCATTTCAAACAGAAGATATTGTGGAGATATTAAATGACGAAGAGTTTAAACTGCTAGGAAGAAGTTCAAACTTAGCTAAAATAGCAGGAAAAAGGATCTCAACTCAGCAAATTGAGGGTATAGTTGAAAGCATAGATGGAGTCGAGTGTGCGTGGATAAAAATCAGAAGAGATGACAGAGCTCTCAAAGACGAGATATTGGATATCTATGTAGAATCAAAAAACAAATTAAATGCAAAAGATTTAAGAAGGATACTAAAGGAAAATTTTGGAGCTATGAATATTGCATTTAAGATATTTAATAATGTAAAAATAATTCGAAGTTCAGTTGGCAAAAAAATTGGTTTTAAAGAGTTGTAGGATATAATACAAAAAAATAGTGGAGAATATTTTGATAACAACAAGTGATTTAAAAGAAAAAATTATAGCAGGTCTTGGTTTAGAAGATATAGGCATAGATGAAATAGAGGATGATATGGCTCTTTTTGGAGAAGATGGCTTGGGTTTAGATAGTGTAGATGCCATAGAATTAACACTTATTATAGAAAAAGAGTTTGGCGTAAAGATAAAAGATATGGGAGAGAGTGAAAATATATTTGCCAATCCAAATAGTCTAGTTGCATATATAAACTCTGAATTAGAATCCAACTCCTAGTAAAATATGTCAGATTTTACTATTCCTCATCTTGAGCCTGTTAGGTTTGTAGATGTTTTGCTTTATGCTGATGAAGAGAGTGCTTCTGTAAAAATTTGTTTTGATAAGAAGCCTACTTTAGCTATGCTTGTCGAAGCCGCAGCTCAAAGCTCATCCGCCATAAAAGATGATGAAAACAGTGGAAAAATGGGATTTTTAGTATCCCTGAAAAATATAAAACTTATAGAAAAAGTTCAATCAAATGAATTCATAGCAAACATAAAACTAAATCAAAAGATTGAAAATTTCAAATCTCTCTCGTTTGAAATCCTCAAAGAAGATATTCTTGTAGCAAAAGGGATATTTTCAATCACGCTTAGGTAGGTAATAAGATTGTAGGGACTATTCAAAAATCTGTGTCAAATTAGGTAAAATAACAAATACCCAAGGAGACATAGATGAACATAGAGATAGATGTTGAGCAATTTGCTCGTGATATAAAAGCCGGTAAAAGTATCGGTGGAAAAGATTGTGCACTAGGTCCTTTAATAAAACAACTCACCGAAACAGCACTTGCTGCTGAAATAGATTCTC
>JALUMZ010000328.1 GCA_027055635.1 Campylobacteraceae bacterium | reverse complement strand
AAAACAGTGTTCTTATTGTATCACTACTATGTAAAGTACATGTGTAGCTGTTACTGAGGCATAGGTTTTTTACTATACTCAAACCCAATCCAAAGCCACTTTTCTTTCTGTTTTTACTTTTATCTATCGTGAAAAAAGGCTCAAAGATCTTATCTTTAAACTCTTCATCTATCTTGCTTCCACTATTTTCAAATATAATGATATGGTTTTTATTATATATCTTTATGTAACCAACTTCTGTATATTTTATAGCGTTATTCAATAGATTTAAGATTACCTTTTTTAAATCTGTTTTATTAAACTCTATAAAAAATCCTCTCTCAAGCTCATTTAGATATTTTATATCTGTTTTCACTGGCAATATAGGGAATATTTCATCTTGTACCAAAGTATATAATTCTATCTTATTCTTAGTTTTATGCCTATCCATAGATGTTATAAACTCAAGCATATCTATTGTCAACTCATCTAAAAATCTTATCTCTTCTTTCATATGAGATAGTGCTTGAGGAAGATTTTGGCTCTCTATAATACCGTCTTCTAGCTCCTCTATATAGCCATTTAGTATAGTGATTGGCGTCTTTACATCATGAGCCATAGATATGAGCAGATTTGATAAGTCTTGATTTTTTTGTTTCAGATCCTCTATGAGATATTTTAATTGTTCAGACAAAAAGTTCATATTGTCATTTATATCATTTATCTCTGTTATTGTGTTTTGACTGGTGTCTTTGGCATAGTTTTCATTCTTAATATTCTCTAAGCGATTTTTTATAAAATCAAACTTCCTAGAAAGATATCTTCCGAGTATAAAACTTACAATACCCACAACAGGAGTTAGAAAAATAACCACAAATACAATCTGAATAACCATAGGCATCCCGATAGGTTTGCCGATGATGATATAAGTCAAAAATGAGCTTAAAATAGATATAAAGAACCCCGCTAAAGTATAGATGATGATTAAAAATGATTTAATTTTCATATATTTTGTATCCCATTCCTCTTACGGTTTTTATGATCTCTTTATCATAGTACTCTCTAACTTTTTCTCTTATATGATAAATATGGCTGTTTATACCCTGCTCATCTATCTCACCTAGATAATTGTCATATATGATTTGTGCCAAATCAGCTCTTGAAAAGACCCTATTTTTATTGTTTATCAATGCAGACAAGATTGTATATTCACTTGGTGTAAATTCTATCTTAAATCCATCTACAAGTATCTCTTTTGCCTCTTCCTTGAGAATTATATCACAAAGAGATTTATCTTTTAGACAAGCGATTTCCTCTTTCCTTTTTAACAAAGATTTGATTTTAACAGCTAACTCTCTAGCAGAAAACGGCTTTGCAATATAGTCATCTATCCCACAATCATACCCTTTTGTCTTAAACTCCATCGTATCAAGCGCACTAATCATAACAATCAAGCACTTTTTTGATTTTTTTCTTATAGTTTTGCATATCTCAAACCCATCTACATGTGGTAACATGACATCAAGTGTGATTAAGTCATATGAATTTGAGGCTATTTTGGAGATAGCCTCTCTTCCATCATATGCGATATGTGTATCATAAAGATTGCTCTGCAGTCGATTTTTTATAAACTCAACTATACTCTCTTCATCTTCTACTATCAGGATCTTTTTTTTCATTCACCACTCTTATTTTATTATGTGCCAAACACCTTTTTTACCATCTCCGTTTGTATCACCTGATTTTGCATCTTTAAAAAAGTAATACAATGGTTTGGATTTATAAGTAGTTTGCATAGCACCATTTTTTCTTGTGATTGTGCCAAAATCTGATTTTGATACATCACTTGGAAGTTTTAGTTTATCTAAATTTCCATAAAAAACAGGCCATTTTTTCTCACAACCATTGTAGCAGTTTGATTGATTTGCCGTATCTTT
The DNA here is from genome assembly GCA_027055635.1 of Campylobacteraceae bacterium. Taxonomy (GTDB): domain Bacteria; phylum Campylobacterota; class Campylobacteria; order Campylobacterales; family Sulfurospirillaceae; genus JAADIZ01. The sequence goes on along the minus strand of JALUMZ010000328.1, from coordinate 3,440 downwards.
ATCAAATGTATATAGAGCCATGCCAGAGCTGTCACTTAGATGTGATACCATTTGCGAGTTTGCATTTAAGTGGCTATTGCTAGTTGAACAACCGGCAAAAAGTAGTGTTGTAGTCGCTGCTATCGTTAATAATAATTTTGTTTTCATATTTTTCCTTTGATTTTTAGAACATTTTTTGAAATTTTGTAAAAAGTGCATCATTTGATTTTACACTTGCGTGGCAGGCTACACAGCTTTTAGGATCTCCGCCCCATGCTTTGTAATTTCCATTTTTCTTGACAAATCTTGCATATCCCCAGCCATCACTCTCTTTGTGTTTTGTGGCATCTTTTATCATGTATTCAACTCTTTGGATTTTATCCGCTTCAAGAGCTGATGGAAACGAAGCCATATCATTTACGCTCCAGCCAATCTTCACTACTTTACTACCGTTTGGCATCACTTTTGCCTTAGCTCTTAGGGCATTGTATGCGGCTGGATTTGCGAGTATGTACCTTATCTCATTTTTGTCTTTTCTGAAGTGAGTGGCGACTATTTTATAGTTTTGATAACCCTCTATATCTTTAAAACTAAGACCTGTATTTTTCATCGTTAAACTTGGAACTTTTGCATTATCGCTAAGATATATATCTGAACCAAAAAGTGTTGCAGTACTAAGAACAACCGCTGCCAACGCTATACTAATTTTCTTCATCTTTTCTCCTTGAAATTGATTTGTGGAGAAATTATAGAGGTTGTTTATGGAGATTTGATGAAGATTGGCAAATATTTATCATTTATTGCTATAATCTTAGCAAAAAAGGAAAAAACATGTTAGAGATTAACCAAAAAGCACCGGAGTTTTGTTTGCCAAACCAAGATGAGGTTGAGATTTGTTTGAGGGATTTGAGTGGAAAGTGGATAGTTTTATACTTTTATCCAAAGGATAATACCCCCGGATGCACTACTGAAGCTTGTGAATTTACTTCTGCCCTGCCTGAGTTTGAAGGGCTAGATACTGTTATATTGGGAGTAAGTCCTGATAGCCCCAAGAAACACAGAAATTTTATAGAAAAAAAAGATTTGCAAATCACACTTTTAGCTGATGAAAACAAAGAGGTCTTGGAGGGTTATGGTGTTTGGCAACTCAAAAAAATGTATGGAAGAGAGTATATGGGGGTAGTTCGTTCAACCTTTATAATTTCACCGGATGGAAAAATCAAAGCTATTTGGAACAAAGTAAAAGTCAAAGGACATGTAGAAGCAGTAAAAGAAAAACTAAAAGAGTTGCAAGCTTAGTTTTTTATTTTCTAATGCTTATGCTGAGCCACAAACCAAAACCTATGCAACATGCCCCTATTATATGGTAGAGATGTATATGCTCTTTTAAAAATATAACTGCCATAAATGCACCAAAAAGGGGCATCAGATGGATGTACTGCCCACCTATCGATGCTCCAAGTTTATGCATGCCGTGATTCCATGCTATGTATGAGACAATAGATGGAAAAATTGCTATATATATGATTGCCATAATCATATCCTTATTCCAGATGATATTTGATTCACCAAAGGGATCAGCTAGAAAAACGGGATATAAAACTAGAGTTCCTATTATCATCATAACTCCCAAAAATGCCAAAGGCTTTAGCTCGATTGGTCTTAAATGTTTCAGCAATATAGAGTACATAGCCCAATCAAGGGCAGCGAGCAACATCCATAAATCTCCCTTGTTTACATGTAGAGCTAAAATAGTATCAATATTTAGCTTACTTATGATTACAAGGACTCCCCCAAGCGATATAAATACGCCTCCTATTTGCCTATTTGAGATTTTTTCACTAAAAAATAGTGCAGAAATAATCAATATAAATATAGGGATAAAAGAGTTTAAAAGCAGAGCATTTGTAGCAGTTGTATATTGTAAACTAATATATGCAAGCGAGTTAAATGTACTGATGCTTAAAATTGCAAGCAGAGTGATACGCCAGAAAAACTTTTTGATTAGTTCTTTTTGTTCCCATATAGATTTTATTGTAAACGGAGTGATAATTAAAGTGGCATAAAACCATCTGTAAAAAGATAGTCCGAGCGGTGCATGCTGATCCGATACGGCACGACCCACTATAAAATTACCAGCCCAAAGAAGAGGCGGTAAAATCATAATAAGATAAGGCATATAGTTTTTTGTTTTCATAATAGTTTACTTATGTAATTTTTTAAAATTATACTATAATTTCATAACTGACCATACGCACTAAACACATATCTGAGTAAAAAGAGAAAGTGTCATATAAAAGGCAGATTTTTGAAAGCCTAGCTAAAGCTTGGGTAAAAAAATCTAACGAAGCCAGATGATACTTTATCTTTTTGCCCAAAGGGTAGTATAATTTGCTCAGATATGTGTTTAGTGCATAAGGTCAGTTAAAAAAAGGAGTTGCAAAGTTGTTAGTTCATATATGTTGTTCGGTTGATAGTCATTTTTTCTTGCAAAAACTATCTTCTCTCTATCCTGAAAAAAAATTGATAGGTTATTTCTATGATCCGAATATTCACCCTTATAGCGAATACAGACTTCGCTTCATGGATGTGAAAAGAAGTTGCGATAAACTAGGTATAAAATTATTAGAAGGTAAGTATGACTATGAAGGGTGGATTGAAGCAGTAAGAGGCTTGGAAAATGAGCCGGAAAAAGGTAAAAGATGTAGTGTCTGTTTTGATAATAGGTTAGCTAACACTGCGATGAAAGCATTGGAAATCGGGGAAAAAGAGATAACAACAACACTGCTAACAAGCCCAAAAAAATCCATAGAACAATTAAGAGAAAATGCTCGCGAAATTGAAGAAAAATATGGCTTACATGTACTAACGCCTGACTTTAGAAAGGGTGGTGGCACGAGTGAACAGTTTGCATTGGCAAAAAGGGATATGCTTTATCATCAAAACTACTGTGGATGTCTTTTTGCTTTGAGCGCCCAAAGAGAATCCCAGCATAGGCTCAAAGATGAATTGATGTCGCCTATATCGAAACAAATTTTACCATCTAGCATAGAAGATAGAATTGAGTTGTATAAAAGTGTAAACGAGTGTGAAAAAAATGGAGAAAAGTTTAAACTACGAAGAGAAAAGTTTTTAAATTACAGGCTTTTACAAGGCTCTGTAAAAGATGCAAAACAAGAGGTGCTTCCAAGTTACTTTTTGTTTTATTCTAAACTTTCAAGAGAGTTTACAAAGGGCAAGATAGCTTATATTGAAGAGAATATCGGATATTTTAGCAGAGAAGATATGCTGTTTTTACCTATAGAAAAATTCAATAAAATCGCACAAACTGAGTATAAAAATATAGCTGACATGATAAAAAATCCTCCACATGTAGAGGATGAAATAAGATTAAGAGCCTCTTTGGCAAACACTTTATTGCCAACTCTCTCACCCATTATAATTTTAGATGAGATAAAGAT
>JALUMZ010000327.1 GCA_027055635.1 Campylobacteraceae bacterium | reverse complement strand
ATTCTATTATTTTGTTTTGTTTTTTTATTTTATTCATAACCATTCTCCCCCTTTTTCCATAATTATATCATATTTTCGTAAAAATTTATATACCTATATGAATATAAGTTCAATTTATTTAACTTTGCTATATATTTTACAATGCTATGATTTCGTATAAAATCAAAAAGGAGAAATCATGAGAAAAGTATTTAAACTTATGACGATTTTACTCATCCTAAGTCTTACTTTAAGTGCTGCTACAAAGGTAGATAAAAAGTTAAAAGCCCAAATGCTCTCAGCTTGGAAAGCCGAAGTTAAAACTTCCCAATCCATAACAAAAAGTATAACAGACAAACAACTGATAAAATGGATGAAGAAAGATAGGGATTTTATACTTGTAGATGTCAGAGAACCAAAAGAGGTTGCAGCCGGGCATATACTAGCTATAGAGTTCAAGGCAATACCAAGCGGTATGGTTTTACCGGCAATTGGAAAGAAAGTTGCGCTAAAGCCAAATCAAACTATAGTCTTTTATTGCAAATTAGGATCAAGAAGCTCATTTGTTGCTAGAGATGTTGCAAGGGTTTATGGATATAAAAATGTGATGTATCTAAAAGGCGGAATCATGGGCTGGATCAAAAATGGTCATGAAATAAGTAATTTTATGGGAGAATTCAAGGGGACTAAATAGTCTCTTTTTAGGCTCTTGCTTTAAGAGCCTAAACTTTTTATCTTAGCCTATTGTTTACGACTCTTATCGTTAGAAATATCAAAACTGAAATTATTATCATATCGGCCGCAACAGGGGCTGAAAATTTTAGACCAAAGTTATTAAATCTATCATATATAAGTACGGGGGCAACCATAGGATGATATGCGATGATAACTACTGCACCAAACTCCCCTAAAGCTCTGCTCCACATCATCAATGCTCCATTGATAATATCACTCTTTGCCATAGGCAATACTATCGTAAAGAATGCATCAATTTTACTTGCGCCTAGTGTTCTTGCTACATATTCATACTTCTCGTCAACTTTTCTAAAGCCCTCTTTTGCACCATTTATGAGAAATGGTGCAGATAGAAACATCATGGCACTCATAACACCTGTTGTAGTATCTATAAAACCAAGATGAAAAAAGTTTAAAATATCTCCTACATAGCCACTACTAAATGCCACCAAAAGTGCAATACCTGCGGCTGTATGGGGAACCATCACGGGTATGTCAAGAAGTGACTCTATGAAAGATTTACCAAAAAAATCAGACCTAACTATGAGATATGCCAAGGGAATACCAGTAATACAAACAAACAAAACTGCATACAGAGCAACTCTAAGAGTTAAAAATATACTATTGTAAACTGTCGCATCCAAAATAGTTTTACCCATGGTAGTGATTCCTACACTCATAAAAAGTTTTATAAGTGGAATAGTTAAAAAGAGTACTATTATCGAACCTAAAAACATAAATAGGGACAAAAACCACCTATCTTTCATATAATCTCCACATCTTTACTATCTATACACATCAAACAATCCTTACCCTCTTCTAACTCTAATTTATCAAACATATTTTTTGTAATTTTGGCAAATATCTCTCTGTTTTTAACTTTTGCAAAAACTTTATAGTGGTCGGTTATATCTAAAATACTATCTATTCTACACTCATAACAAAACTCTTTGTCATTTTTCTTATATGAAAAAAGAATCCTATTTGGATCGACACTAAAGTATCTATCTCTTCTTTCATCTTTAAAATCAAAAAATGAACCCTTAAATATATTTTTAAAACCTAAAAACTTTGCCACTTCTATGCTTGTTGGCCTGTTCAACACATCATTTGCTCTTCCAATCTGTAAAATCTTTCCATCTAGCATTACTGCTATTTTATCTGCTAAAAACGATGCTTCTTTAAAGTTGTGAGTTACATGTATGATAGTCATATCATATCTTTTTATTATACCCTTTAGAAGTTTCATTATAGAGTTTTTAAAAGTAGGATCAACTGCACTTAAAGGCTCATCCAAAAGCAAAAGTTTTGGTTTGGAGTATATAGCTCTCGCAAGTGCAACTCTCTGTTTTTCACCGCCACTTAGGTGGGTTATATCTCTATTTAGAAGCCCTTTAATCTGCAAAAATTCTATCAAATCTACAAAAAGCTCTTTTTGATTTTTGATTTGTTTATATCTTGAGCTATATTTTATATTCTCTCCTACACTCATATTAGGAAAGAGCATAAAATCTTGATAAACAAAGCCAAAATCTCTCTTTTCAGGTTGAAGAGTTGTGATATCTATACCATTTAAATAGACTTTTCCTAAAATATTTCTCTTTAGACCTGCTACTGTTTCAAGTAGCATGGTCTTTCCACTTCCGGTTTTTCCTAAAATCACAAAATAGGAATTTTTCTTAACTTCAAAAGAGAGTTCACCTAGTGTAAAATCCTCTTTTTTTAAGAGCAGGTTTTCAATTTTTAGCATTATCTTTGCAATATACCATCATCACCAGTGATAACCGGAGGATTTATAATGCCTTGTCCATTTTTTTTCATAATAGTCTGACCTTTTGGACTCAAAACAAAATTTACAAACTTTATAGCACCATCTGGATTTGGCGGTAAGTTTCTCTTTTTGTTTTGCACTACAGTTATACCATAAACCATAGGCGAGCCTTTTTTGATGATATAACTACCGGGCTTCTTGCCTGTGATTTTAAATGTAACCTGTTTATAAAATTTGCTGTATTTTTTACTTTTCAAACTAACTTGCGGAGGTAAAACTATATATTTTAGTCCGTGTTGCTTTGCTACTGATTTATAGATATAGAGATAATCATAAGCACCCGCTTCCAAGAGTCCCAATAGATCTGTCTCTTTTGGTCTGACTATCACTTTGCCTCTCTTCTCCTCTCCATTTTGATAACTATCGCCATAGCCAAGAAGCCTGTCATAAAAACCCGGTTTTTTATAGTAAATTTCGGCTAATTTTGTAACTAAAATACTTCTATATCCACAAGGATCTAGGTTTGGATTTGAGTGACCTACTTTAACATCCTTTCTTAAAAATATATCTGTCCAGTTTTTGGCATTTATCTCATCTGCATATTTTGATTTTGGAGTGTATGCTATCGCCATCTCATTAGTCACAAACTGCACATTAAACTTTGCAAAATCCGGTATTAGAAGATTGTCTATCACCTTGTACGCCGCACTTGCCATCACATCAGCTCTCTTGCCGATATCCGTTATCTTTCTAGCACATGCTCTGCTTCCTGCTGCCTCTCTTACTACATCATACTGCGGGTACTTTGTCTCAAAAGCTTTTTCTATCTGAGCAAATGGCACAGACAGGCTTCCCGCATGAAAAACAATGACCTTCTGCTTTGCAAATCCAAAAGTTACAATCAAACCTAACAATAAGGCAAAATTCCCAAATCTTTTCATCATTATATTCTCCTTTTTAATATGCTATTTTAGCATATTACTCTTTAAATCCCTACATGTAGAGCACATTTTTATACCATAAAATCTTTACTTATTTAAAATCCCTCTTATTTCTTGGTTTTAAAAACAACTCTTTAAATCTCTGGTTTGCAAACTCTTCTATCTCTTTTTGGAGTTGCCTGTATTTATCTATATACTCATTTGCAAGTGGTGTCAGTGTTGTACCGCTATCAGCTCCTCCGCCTTTTTGTGTTATCACTAAAGTATCATCTAAATTATTCTGTAAAAGTTTTATATGAGACCAGGCTTTTTTATAATTCATACCAAGATTTTGTGCTGCCTTAGATATAGATCCTGTTCTTTTTATCTCTAGCAAAATTTCTGTTTTTCCTTTTCCAAAAAGCAGCTCTTTTTTTTCATTCTCTATCCATGTCTTAGTTTTGAGATAGAGTCTTGTTCTTTTTTTTTTTTTAAAACATCCAAGTTCACAAAAATTTACATCTATATTTTTGACCTCTAGTGTTCCTCTTATACTCTTAAGCCCAACTCCACTAGCTATACTTCTAGCTTTTGCACATGTAATCTTATTTTCATCATTTAAAAATGGCTTTAATTTCTCATAAACATCTTTTGAATACTCTCCCTTTGTGAGTTTTCCAAATTGTCCGAGTCCACACTCGCTGATACGGATACCCATATCTTTAGTCTTTTGTCCAACTTCACCAATCGGCACCTTTGTCTTTGCTGAGATCTTATATGCTTGTGCGCAAGTCAGCTTTCCTAGTTCATTTAAATTTTCTTTTATTATCTCTTCTATACTAGACATCTATTCTCTCTGGTTTTGTATAAATATTCATTTTATCACCTCTGACAAATCCCAAAAGTGTCAAATCAAATTTCTTAGCAATCATATAACCTAGACATGTAGTCGCAGTTCTTGAAGCAAGTATCGATATTTGATGCATTACAGCTTTTGCTACCATCTCTGAACTGAGTCGTCCACTAACCATCAAAAAAGCTTTTTTTACATCATATCCTGCCAAAAGTGCTTTTCCCACAGCTTTATCTATCGTATTATGCTGTGCGATATCCTCTCCTATAAAAAACTTTTTATCATCAAAAAAAAGTTTTGCCGTATGTACACATCCTGTCTCTTCGTAGAGTGGACACTCTGTATAAAATTGACCCATCTCTTTTGAAAGCAATGTTGCCGATATATGCAAATCATTTTTTATAACTTTTGCTTCTATAGCTTGGGGATCTATATTTGCAGTCATACTCTTTCCACATCCGCTGATAACAACACCTTCTGCATTTAGCTTATCTATATTTTGCTCATTTACTTTAGAAATTATCTCAACTCTCATACCATCATTTAAAAGTTCTATTTTTTGGATATCTTTTGCATCCTCTATGATATTTTCACTCATAAGATAACCAACCGCCAATGCTTCTTGGTCAACAGGAGTTGACATAAGAGCACCAACTCTTTTTTGATTTGCAAAAATCTCTAGTTTTATCTCACGAACCAAAGTATCTTCAAATGCAAACTCTCTGTTCCCCTTAACTTTTGTGATCTCCACATTAAATGTCGGCTCCATTGTTTTTCCTTTAGTACAAATATGATATTTTTGCATATTTATACATAAAAAATGGTAAACCCAAGGATATTTCACCTTGGATTTACTCTAAATTTTACCCTCTTTCTTGAGCTTTTTATAAAATGAACTATGCATATATCGCACCTCATCTTCGCTTTTATGACCATCAATCATACTGCCGAGTGAGCCTTTAATAGCAAAGAGAGACATGTATAGATGAGTAATGAAAAGTGCTGCAACTGCCATACCTAAAAAGTTATGGATTATCGCAGCTACTCTTATCAAATCAATCTGATCAAGTCCAAATCTATCTAAAAGAGCTAGATGAAAATCTTGAA
>JALUMZ010000326.1 GCA_027055635.1 Campylobacteraceae bacterium | reverse complement strand
TTTGTATATTTAGGAGTATTTTTGGCTCTGCTTGGCAGTGTTGCAGGAGCTATTGGATTTTATCAGCTTTTTGGTGATTTTGCCGGCACTGCCGAGCAAATTTTTGAGGGCATTACCATGCTTTTTAGTTCTGTACTGATTTTTTATCTTATGGTCTGGATGGCAAACAAAAAAAATCAGGCAGATTTAGTTATAAAGACGCAAATCCAAAATATTTCTACATCTAATGAAAAATTAGGAATTATGTTTTTAGTATTTATGTCAATTTTAAGAGAAGGTATTGAAACTACACTTTTCTTAAATGCAAGTATATCAAGCCAAAATGGATTTTCGCCGATGTATGCATCTTTTGGTATCATTGCCGGTATAGCAGTTGGCTATGGAGCTTATTTAGGATTTAAGGGTTTGAATTTAAAATATTTATTTAACATCAGTAGTACGCTCTTGGCGCTATTTGCAGTAGGTCTTTTTACAAGAGGAATCCATGAATTTCAAGAGGCTCAAATACTGCCCGTGTATATAGAACATATATGGGATATAAGTTACATTTTGGATGAAAATAGTTTTGCTGGTGGAGTAATAAAATCTATGTTTGGATACAATGCAAATCCATCGCTGATGGAAGTTCTTGTATATGGTGGCTCTATATTTTTTCTTTTTGTATTTTATAGTAAAAAACAGATGATTTCTGAAAAAGTCTGATGGAGGTTTCAGGAGGTATTAACGCCTCCTGAAGGTGTCTTAAAGTGCGGCTTTAGCTTGTTTTAGTACAGCTGTAAATGCCTCAGGGTCATTCATAGCCATATCTGCCAAAATTTTTCTATCTAATTGTATATTTGCTTTGTTTAAAGCATTGATAAAGCGTGAATAACTCATGCCGTTTAGTCTGCAAGCAGCATTAATTCTTACAATCCAAAGTCTCCTAAAATCTCTCTTTTTGGTTCTTCTGTCTCTATAAGCATAGACAAGACTTCTCTCTAACTGCTCTTTCGCTTTTCTAAAATGTTTTCTTCTACCGCTGTAGAAACCTTTTGCCTGTTTTAGTATCTTCTTGTGTCTTCTTCTTCTTACAACACCAGTTTTTACTCTTGCCATTTATATCTCCTTGACCTTGCTTGGTGTCCCTTTTGGGGAACTTGCCCTTAGCTTTTGTAGCTTAAGGGGTAAAATCGCAATGATTTATATCTTATAACTATTTTGTTAAAACTTCTACTTCTTACCCAACATCAATTTTACAGATGCTACATCACGGCTGTCAACACTTTGCGACTCTTTAAGTCCACGCATTCTCTTCGTAGGCTTTTTAGTAAGAATATGACTTCTGTAGGCTGAGCCTCTTTTGATCCTATTTTTACTAGCTTTAAATCGCTTGGCTGCTCCGCGTACCGTTTTCATTTTCGGCATGCTTTCTCCTTATAATTTTACAAGCTGATAATTCTAGCCTAAAACCTCTTAAAATAATATAATTTTTGTTATTTTTTTGGAACAACAAGCATATTTACATAACGACCTTCAAATATCGGAGGTTTGTCTCTGGTGCCAAGATCTTCAACCATCGGCCAAACTTTTTCTAAAACAGCTTTTCCTGCATCAGGATTTGACATCTCTCTACCTCTTAAAAACACCCTGAACTTTACATGTTTACCCTCTTCTAAGAATTCTCTTGCATGCTTTATTTTGTAGTTGATATCATTCTGAGCTATTTTCACAGAAAGTTTTATCTCTTTAACTTCTATGGTTTTTTGTTTTTTCTTTGCCTCTTTTTGCTTTTTGACTTGCTGATATTTAAACTTACCATAGTCCATAACTTTACAAACCGGCGGTTTTGCATCAGGAGCTATTAATACCAAGTCTAGTCCTAATCCTTCAGCAATCGAGAGAGCTTTATTTCTTGAAATTACGCCATATTGCGTACCATCGTCACCTAAACACCTGACCTCACTTGCTCTAATATCGTCATTGAGCATTACCTCTTTGCTTTTACTCAAAAGTGTACCTCACTAAGTTTCTCCTTCATTAGTTGTTTTAATTCATCTATGTTAAGATTATACTGTTTTCTTTCTCTTCTGTCTCTTAAAGCAACGCTTCTGTTTTTAACTTCTTCATCACCAACAACTAAAATCATTGGTACTTTCATCTTTTCTGCATTTCTAATTCTCTTATTTAAGCTCTCGTTTTTTGCAGAAACCTCTGTATCTATGTTCTCTTGGAGCAGTTCTTCAAAGAGTTCTTGTGCGTATTCGTGGTGAGCCTCAGAAATAGGAACGATAATAGCTTGGGTAGGAGCAACGAAAAATGGCAACTCTCCAGCTGTATGCTCAATCAATATACCTATAAATCTTTCAAAAGAGCCCAAAATTGCACGATGTAGCATGACAGGTTGAGTATGTTCGTTGTTCGCATCTATATATGAAAGATCAAATCTTTGTGGAAGATTAAAATCTACCTGTATAGTTCCACATTGCCATTTTCTTTTTAGGGCATCTGTTATTTTTATATCTATCTTTGGACCGTAAAATGCTCCACCACCCTCATCTACACCATATTTTATGCCATTTCCATCAAGTGCATCCATCAAGCCTTTTGTGGCAGCTTCCCAATAAGTATCTTCTCCTATGGCTTTTTCAGGTTTTGTTGAGATTTCCATCTCATAATCAAAACCAAAAGCTTTCATCAAGGTATCGACAAAATCTAAAATCTCTAAAACATTCTCTTTTATCTGCTCTGGCGTACAAAAGATATGTGCATCATCTTGAGTAAACTCTCTTACTCTAAAGAGTCCATGTAGCACTCCGCTCTTTTCATGTCTATGGACTACCCCATACTCGAAAAATTTTAAGGGTAAATCTCTATAGCTTCTGACTTCATTTTGAAAAACCTTTATATGTCCTAGGCAATTCATAGGTTTTATGCCGTATTCTGCTTCATCAATGGTGGTAAAATACATATTTTCACCATAATTATCATAGTGACCGCTTACTTTCCATGCATCACTTTTTAGTATCTCCGGACCTCTTACTGGTTGATACCCTCTTAGTCTATGTGCTTTAAAAAGTAGATGTTCTAGTCTGCTTCTCATTCTAGCTCCGTTTGGAAGCCATATCGGAAGACCTGCCCCTACCTCTTCGTCAAAAGTAAAGAGTTTTAGTTCATTGCCAAGTTTTCGGTGGTCTCTCTTTTTTGCCTCCTCTATCATGGTGGCATAGTCTCTTAAGCTCTGCTTATCCGCAAAAGCCGTACCATATATACGAGTAAGCATCTCTCTTTTTTCATCTCCACCAAGATATGCACCGGCTACTCTTATAAGCTTAAAAAATCTTAAATATCTTGTGTTTGGTACATGTGGACCTCTGCATAAATCTTCAAAATCACCTTGTTTATATGTAGAGACCTCGCCATCTGGTATTCGCAGCATCACTTCGAGTTTCAAATCATCATCGCCAAAGTGTTTGAGTGCTTCATCTTTTGTAGTATAAGTTTTTTCTATGGGAAGTTTTCTTTTTGCAATCTCTTGCATCTTTTTTTCTATCGTTTTTAAGTCGCTATCACTTATCTTTTCACTGACGCGGAAATCATAATAAAAACCATCCTCTATGACTGGTCCTACAAAAAATTTTGCATCTGGATAGAGCTCTTTTATGGCCTGTGCCATCATGTGGGCAGTAGAGTGTCTTATGACTTCTAGTGCATCATCTGCATTGTCAAATAAAACTTTTTTAAAATTTGTTGAATCTTGCGAAGAAGCGGTTTGTGTGTCCAGAAGTGTTTCGCCATCTCTATAGGCTATAACTTCGTTTTGCATTTTTATCCTTTTGTGAACTCTCAAACTCCGAGAGAACGAAATATTAAGGGGTGATTCTAGCATAATTTGTTTTTAATGTCTATTAATGAGACCACCGTGCAGTAGTAAAACCACTCTAAGATTATCATATCTGAGAAGTTTCTGCCGTGTAGTGAGCTCTTGATATATCGATTTTAGTGCCAATATTGATTTTATGTCTTGAATTTTTAAGGGTATTGTGTTATAATTACAATTCCCCTCCCCCTATATAGCGGTAGGCTCAAAGGGTCTATCGCTAAGTTAATTTTTACTTATCACTAGGGGATTTAAATTCAAACTATTAAGGAAATTAGAAATGAAAAAAAATATTCATCCAGAATTCATGGAGTGTACAGTTACTTGCGCCTGTGGCAATAAATTTGAAACAATGTCAAATAAACCAGAAATGAGGATAGATATCTGCAACGAGTGTCACCCATTTTTTACAGGTTCAGAAAAGATAGTAGATGCTGCAGGTAGAGTTGAAAAGTTTAAGAAAAAATACAATATGAAGTAATTTTCAGGACTTTGGTGCCAAATTTTGGTCTATCTAATTCCTACTCCGATAGGAAATATTGATGATATTTCAGTTAGAAGTTTGAAACTTCTAACTGAAACTAAAATCCTCTTCTGCGAGGATACAAGAGTCACAAAAAAACTTCTCCATCTTCTTTCTACACGAAACAGCATAGAATTTAAAGTAGAAAAATTTATCTCACTTCACTCTCATAATGATAAAAAAGTTTTATCTTCACTACAGAAGGAGTTTTTTCAAGAAAATGTAGCATTTATGAGCGATGCAGGGATGCCTTGCATCAGTGATCCCGGTGCAAATTTAGTAAAATATTGCCAAGAAAATAGCATCGAATATGAAATTCTTCCGGGAGCAAATGCGGCTCTTTTGGCTTATGCCTCTAGTGGATTTGATTTTTCTAAATTTACCTTTTACGGTTTTTTGCCTCATAGCGGCAAAGATAGGGAAAATGCACTTTGGGATTTAATCTCTTTTGAGAATCCTACGGTGATATATGAAGCTCCTCACAGAATTAAAAAACTAGCTTTAGAGTTGGAAGAGCTTTGTCCAGAAAGAGAGCTTTTTGCTATAAAAGAGGCTACGAAAAAGTTTGAGAAAAAGTTTTTTTCATTATCCAAAGATTTTATAGATTTCCTGAATTCGGTAAACACCAAAGGCGAATGGGCTCTGGTTTTGGCCCCAAACAAAAAAAGTAAAGGCCAAGCAATCAGCCAAAAAGATATACTTAACCTCGATATACACCCAAAACAAAAGGCAAAATTACTCTCAAAGCTTAGTGGAAAAAGCGTAAAAGAGTGTTACAGTAAGCTTTGTTCATTGTAGTCTAAGTGCCTAACCATAAGTTGGCTACCGAGTTATTAGACTTCTTGCATAACCCCTTGTAGTCTCAGCAACTCATAGATAAATCTGAGCGAGGCAGTTTATCTCTTGCGTAGCCAAAGCTACGGATGAGATGAACTAACGAAGTCTCAGGCTTATCTATGAGTTGCCCGAAGGGAGGACTTAGAAGTAGCAATCTTGCA
>JALUMZ010000325.1 GCA_027055635.1 Campylobacteraceae bacterium | reverse complement strand
ACTGCTTGATTTTGCACTTATACTGATAAGAGGTTTGCCCATCATCGCTATGTCTCCCACATTTGCAAGTCTTGTGACTATTCCATTTACTGGTGATTTTATAGTAGCATATGAGAGCATATTGTCGATTGAGGCTCTGTTTGCTCTTAATTCTTGAACTTTAAATTTCAGAGTATCAATTCCAGATTTTGCTGCCTCGATGCGAGTCACTTCTGCATCAAACTCTTCTTGTGAAGCACCTTTTACACTAAGAAGTTTTTGAGTTCGTTCGTGTGTATTTTTTAGGTTTTTTAGTGCTATTAGTTTTGAATTCAGTTGTGATTTTAGGGATCTTATATTTAGATTTAGTGATTCTAATTGTGTTTTTAGCTCTTTATCATCAATCCTTACAATCGTTTCACCTTTTTTAACCCTCTGTCCACTTTTTACTATATATTTTATCCTTGCACTTATCCTTGAGCTAATCTTTACATCATCATTGCTTTTTGTAAGTGCTAGATAAGGCAGTGTTAATGATACATTTGAGAGTTTTGGTTTCATGGTTTTAACACTCATATTGTATGCAACTGCCACTGGTGTTTTGGCTTCTTTTTCCTGTTTTAACTTTATCACCTTCTTGCCACCTATTACTGCGGCTGCTATAATCACCAATATAACTATATAACCTAACAACTTTTTCATCTCACTACTCCTTTTAAATCATTTCCATAAATTACCGCAAGTTTTGCTATATCTTGCCATTTTTGAGATACCGTTTCATAATAACTTGATTTCGCACTAAGAAGTTTATCTTCATACACTAGATAATCTTCCTCCGTCATCCTTCCTTCGTCAAATGAAACTTTCGCATATCTTAGTAGATTTTCATTTTTTTCTATATTTGTCTTTTTTAATTTTTTTGACTTTTCTAAGAGAATGAGCTCTTTTTGCAAAGCCTTAACCTCTGCTTTTAGCTCTTGCTCGCTCTTTTTGAGTTTCATTTTATCTTTCATAATCTGGATTTTTTTGATTTGCATATCTACATCTTCGCCCCTATTATATAGTGGCATAGAGATTCCAAGTTGATAATACCCATATCCTTCATGCACGCTATTGCCTAGTCTTGAATCATCTTGTGTGTAGTTTTCACTCCACATAACATTGAAGGCAACTTTTGGATAGTATCTCTTCGCATATGTTGCTTGAAAATCACTCATGGATGCATTTATCACCTCTTGCAAAGGTTTTAGTGCAAAGATTTCGCCCTCTTTTACATCTGTTATTAGCTCCATTTTTGCTGGATTTTTTATCTCTAAACCTGTTAGGTTTTCTATATTTGAGATGAGCGTTGCTTTTTTGATATTTATATTATTTATATTTATATCAAGTTGATTTAGATTTTCATCTATCTTGTCAATCGCAATTCCTGGCATCCTCCCAGAATTTACTGAGATTTGCAAATCCTCTTTCGTTTTCAAAAGAGATTTTTGTGTAGCTTTTAGTGAAAGAAGTAGATTGTTCAAATACTCAAGAGTTGCATTTGAGCCTAAAATCAAAGCTTCATTTTGGTAAAAATTTAACTCTTTTTTTAGTGTTGCACTTTTTGCAAGGTATTTTGCTTTTTGGCTTAAGTCACCAAGCTCCTTCACAAACAGAGGAACACTCGCGCCGATACCAACTTTTTGAATAGTTTGCGAAAACGGCAATGATTGACCTGCCAATTTCGCAGTAGCATCAGGGTCAAGAGGTATAAGATTTGTTGGGCTATTATAGTGTGTATAACTGGCAAACAAATCCACTTTTGGATAGTAGCCTGCGCTTACTCTATCTTGGGCTATTTGAGCCATTTTTGAGCTAATCTCATCTATCTTGGTGGTTGGTTGTTTTTTAATCGCATCAAAAAGTTGCGTTATCGTAACTGCTTGCAGACTCACCGCAAACACAACTAACATAAAAACAGAAAACTTTTTCATCATTGTTCCTTTAGCATTTTTTTTATTTTTCTTACAATATAGTCTGAAATCTCATCTATATCACAAGTCGCACATGTGTCTAATCCATCTGCTTCATAAGCTTTTATTCTAAGCTCCTTAGTTGTCACTAAAAGATTTATCGCTCCTATGATCATAAAATATATCACCATAGGAACAACATCCTTAAACATACCTTTTTCTTCCCCTCTTTTTACTATATCTATAAAAAGCATATACAGTTTTTTCATATGCACAAAAAGAGTTTTTGGGATCTTCGCACCGCTATCACTCAATTCTCTTAGCAATAAAGATGGCAAATATGGATGAGAACAAGCAAAAGATGCAAAAGTTTTTATAAAACTATTTAACTCCTCTTGTGGATCTTCATGATTTTTATTTTCATTTATCACTCTATCACATATCTCATCCAAAATTTTTACAATTACAGCCTCGTAAAGCCCTTGCTTACTTTTATAATAGTAAAAAATCATAGCTTTATTTAAATCACAAACTTTAGAAATCTCATCCAAAGATGTTGAGCTATAACCTTTTTTCGAAAACAGTTTGATAGCATTTTTCAAAATAAGTTTTTTTGAAGCTTCTGCATTTCTTTTTTTCACAACTCGACTCATACTACCTCCTTTTAACCAACTGATTAGTGAATTATAATACTTTCTCGCTTAATTATTTATTAATTATCTAGTTAGTTAATTAATAAATACTACCTCTTGCTGGAAATAGAATATCAATTGTTTATCACACTTTTGTCATCATCTCTTTTGTATTCACATTGAAAAGTAGTGTGTGTTATCTCAAAGCGATTATGTAGTAGCTCCTCTAAGTCATCAATTATTTTATTTGTTTCCTCTAAAGTAAGATTTTTGTAAAAGTCCAAATGAGCCTCTAGAAGAACCATGTTATCGTTTAGTTTCCAAAGATGGATATGGTGGATATTTTCTATATTTTCATTTTTTTGTATAGTCCCGATTACATCATTAATATCAATATTTGAGGGAGCAAATTGCATCAAAATAGAAATCGACTCCTTTACTATCCCGATTGAAGCCCAGATAAGATAAAAAGCTATCAAGACAGATACAAGCGGATCAACCCAAAAAAGATTAAAATAGTACATAAGCAAACCACCTATAACAACAGCGACTGAGGTCATAACATCTGTCAAAAGGTGCAAATAAGCCGCTTTCATATTCATATTGTCATGTGTATCATCTTTGATAAGAAACAGACTCAATGCATTTAAAACTATACTTAATGCCCCTAAGGCTATCACCCAAACAGAGTTGATATTTTGGGGGTTATAAAATTTGTGAAATGCCTCTATGATTAAAAATATCCCAATACCTATAAGCACAGCAGCATTGAAAAAGGCAGCCAATATCTCAGCCCGCTTATAACCAAAAGTTTTCTCCTGCGTATTTGGACGAGCAGCCAAGCGATTGGCTATGTAAGCCACAACCAATGAAAGTACATCGCTAAAGTTGTGCATAGCATCACTTAAAAGCGCCAAAGAGCCTGAGAGCACTCCTCCTATGATTTGTGATATTGTGATAATGATATTTAGAATTATAGTAAGCAGTAAATTTTTACCGCTTACTGCATGGTGGTGGTGCTCACTCATCATACATCCTTTGTCAAAATGTTTATCACTTCATTAACACTCAATAACTTTCCACTACTCTTCACAATTCCATCAACCACAAGAGCAGGTGTACTCATCACTCCATAATTCATAATCTCAACAATATCTTCAACTTTTTTTACTTCGTGAAAACCACCAATCTTTGCTACAGCCTGCTTAACTACTTCTTCAAGTGTTTTGCATTTTGCACAACCTGTTCCTAATATCTCTATCTTCATTTTTTCTCCTTTATCGTTTTTTATATTCGTCTATAAACTCTTTTGCATTATCCCCTCGTAAGAAGTCAGCAGTTTTTAGCAGACCGTCATTTAGGTATCTTGCATTATATCCTTCGAGTGTTAAAAACATTCTTGCCATATTTGCTCTATCATTGTGTGGACAAGCGGTAATAATAAGCTTCTCTTTTGGAAGTTCGTTTAGTCTATCTGGAAGTTCATTAAGAGGAATATTTTTTGCAAATCCCATGTGCCATGCTTCAAATTCTTCAGGAAATCTGATGTCTATCAAAATGGCCTCTTCCTTATCAATCATCTCAGTCATCTTAACCGAACTTATCTTCATATCCTTTCTAGCTTCATAGTTGAAGCTTCTTAAATAATCATCAAAACTCTGCGTATTCATTATAACTCCTAATAGTTTTTTTACATTTATTCTTTCTATAAAATTGCGTTAAACAGATATCCAACACCTATGATTCCAGCACCAACTATACTAAAAAATAGCCCTATAAGTCTTACATGTAGTATCTTTTTGAGTATCATCGCTTCAGGAAGACTCAAAGCCGTTACAGCCATCATAAAGCTCAGCGCAGTTCCAAGGAGCATACCTTTGCCTGTAAGAACTTCGACAAGAGGCATGACCCCAGCAGCATTTGAATACATTGGAATTCCCATCAAAACAGCTATCAAAACCGCAAAAGGGTTTTCCCCTCCAGCATAATTTGCGATAAAATCAGCAGGAATATAACCGTGTATAAAAGCACCAATTCCCACACCTATCATCACATAGATATAAATTTTTTTAAATATATCAAATGTGTATTCATATGCTTCTCTTACTCTTTGATAAAATGTAAGTTTAATCTGAACTTCTTCAAGCTCACCTTCCATAGGCTTTACATCCATAAGGATATATTTGTTCATATTCATTTTGCCTATAAAGTAACCACCAAAGATAGCTACCAATAGACCAAAACCAATGTAAACAGCGGTAATTTTCCAGCCAAAAAGACCAAATAGAAGCGCTATTGCAATCTCGTTGTTCATAGGAGAGCTAATCAAAAATGAAAAAGTTACACCAAGAGGAATTCTAGCTTGGATAAATCCCAAAAAAAGAGGAATTGCACTACAACTACAAAATGGGGTGATGATTCCAAATAGTGCTGCTAAAATATTTCCAAAAAATTCTGATTTTCCTTGAAGATACGCTCTTACATACTCAGTGTTGAAATGCGTTCTGAGATATGAAACCACAAATATAATAGTGATAAGTAAAAACCAAATCTTTCCAACATCATAGATGAAAAAATTAACGGCATCATTAAGATGCCCACTAAGCCCAAATATCTCAACTGTAATATAATCAACAAACTCTTTCCACATTATAAAATACTCCACTCTTTAAGTACTGATTTTAACTCTTCTTTTTTAAATATACCTATATGTTTACCTAAAACTTTTCCACTCTTGTCTAAAAAAACTTGCGTCGGTATCATTCTGATTTTGTATTTTTTAGCATATTGCATATCTTTATATATATCTATAAAG
>JALUMZ010000324.1 GCA_027055635.1 Campylobacteraceae bacterium | reverse complement strand
GAAAAAGCTGCTGCAAATGCACTTTTTGTAACTGACTCTATTAGTATAGAATCGGGAAAGGCAAAAGATGCTGCTGCGTTGATAAAAACTTTGGGCGCTAGAGATGCCTTGATAGTAAAAGAGCTAGTAGATGAAAAAACATTTTTAGCGTTTAGAAATCTAAAGAATTGCTATCTTATAGAAGCAAATGAGTTAAACGCTTATTTGACTACTGCATACTATACAGTAGTGATTGAAAAATCAATACTTGAAACAATAACAAAAGAGGGCTAATTATGGCAGATATAACTGATATAAAAGCAATCCTTTATACTGAAAAGAGCTTGAGCCTTCAAGAAAATGGAACAGTTGTTATTCAAACATCAACAAGAATGACAAAAAATGGTCTAAAAGAAGTTTTAAGAGAGTATTTCGGTTTTACTCCACTCAAAATCAACTCTATGAGAGTTTTGGGAAAAGTAAAGAAATTTAAAGGAATTGCCGGTAAAAGAAGTGATTCAAAAAAATTCTATGTTCAGCTACCTGAGGGTGCTAAACTAGAAAATCTGGAGGCGTAATATGGCAATAAAATCATATAAACCATATACCCCGAGTCGTAGATATGTAACTGGCTTGGATTCAAGCGATATTACAGCTAAGGCGAGTGTTCCGTCATTGTTAAAAAAACTCCCAGTAAGTGCCGGTAGAAATAACAATGGAAGAATAACATCTCGTCATAAGCAAGGTGGCGCCAAGCGTCTATATAGAATTATAGATTTTAAAAGAAGAAAGTTTGACATTGAGGGTACTGTAAGTGCTATTGAATATGATCCAAACAGAAACTGTCGTATAGCATTAATCACATATGCTGATGGAGAGAAAAGATATATAATTCAGCCTTCAGGTCTTAAAGTTGGCGATATAGTCCAATCTGCTGAAGCTGGACTTGATATCAAGCCTGGTAATGCTATGAAGATGAAAAATATTCCAGTCGGTACTATCATCCATAATATCGAGATGAAACCGGGACATGGTGCACAGATGGCAAGAAGTGCCGGTGGATATGCTCAACTTATGGGTAAAGAAGAGAAGTATGTAGTTCTTAGACTTCCTAGCGGTGAGATGAGACAAGTTTTAAGTGAATGTATGGCAACAGTTGGAACAGTTGGATGTGAAGATTGGGCAAATGTTGTTATTGGTAAAGCCGGTCGTAATCGCCACAGAGGAATTCGTCCTCAAACAAGAGGTAGTGCTATGAACCCAGTTGATCACCCGCATGGTGGTGGTGAAGGTAAAAAGAATTCAGGTCGTCACCCAGTTACTCCTTGGGGTAAACCAACTAAGGGTGCTAAGACTCGTAGAAAAAAAGCGAGTGATAAACTGATTATTTCTAGAAGAAAAGGAAAATAGATGGCAAGAAGTCTAAAAAAAGGTCCTTTCGTAGATTCTCACTTGGCAAAAAAAGTCGAAGTTGCAAAAGCAGCTAATTCTAACAAGCCTATAAAAACTTGGTCAAGAAGAAGTACTATTACTCCTGATATGATCGGATTAACATTTAATGTACACAATGGAAGAAATTTTGTTCCGGTATATATAACAGAGAATCATGTTGGATATAAAATGGGTGAATTTTCTCCTACAAGAACATTTAAAGGCCACAAGGGCTCTGTTCAGAAGAAAATTGGTAAGTAGGAGTAGTTATGAGTAAAGCAGTATTAAAATTTATAAGATTATCTCCTACAAAAGCAAGGCTAATAGCAAGAGAAGTACAGGGAATGAACGCTGAGATTGCACTAGCAAGATTAGAGTTTACGCCGAATAAAGCTGCTCGCGTTATCTCCAAGGTGATAGCATCAGCTGTAGCAAATGGTGGTTATGAACCAGAAGAAGTTATCATATCTTCTTGTCGTGTTGACGCTGGTCCTGTACTTAAAAGATTTAGACCAAGAGCAAGAGGAAGTGCAAGTGGAATTAGAAAACCTACTTCACATGTGATGGTTGAAGTTAGCGAAGCTGCAAAGAAGGAAGACTAAGATGGGTCAAAAAGTAAATCCAATTGGTTTAAGACTTGGAATCAATAGAAATTGGGATTCAAGATGGTATCCGGGTGTAAATATGGCAGCAAATATCGGTGAAGATTATAAGATAAGAACTTTTTTAAAGAAAGAACTCTATTATGCCGGTGTTAGTCAAATTATCATCGAAAGAACTGCAAAAAAACTTAGAGTTACAGTTGTTGCGGCTCGTCCGGGAATCATCATAGGTAAAAAGGGTGCAGATATTGAAAAGCTTAGAGTTAAACTAAATAAGCTTATCGGTAAAGATGTAAATGTAAATATAAAAGAAGAGAGAAAAGCACAAGCTTCAGCTCAACTAGCAGCAGAAAATGTTGCAATGCAATTAGAGAGAAGAGTTGCATTTAGAAGAGCTATGAAAAAAGTTATCCAAGGTGCTCAAAAATCTGGTGCAAAGGGTATAAAAATATCAGTTGCCGGAAGATTGGGTGGTGCAGAGATGGCAAGAACTGAGTGGTATCTTGAAGGAAGAGTTCCTCTTCATACACTAAGAGCCAAGATTGATTATGGTTTCGCAGAAGCTCATACAACTTACGGTATTATTGGTGTGAAAGTATGGATATTTAAAGGTGAAGTTTTAAGCAAGGGTGTTCCAGCTGAAAAGGCTGAGCCACGAGAGCCTAGAAAACCAAGAAGAAGAGGTAGAAACTAATGTTAATGCCAAAAAGAACAAAATATAAAAAGCAGATGAAGGGTCGTAATCGCGGTAAATCTTTCAGAGGCAATACTATTGCTTTTGGAGAGATTGCACTTAAAGCAATTGAAGCCGGCAGGATTGATTCTCGCCAGATTGAAGCGGCTAGAATTGCGATGACTAGAAAAGTAAATAGACAAGCAAAGACTTGGATAAGAGTATTCCCTGATAAACCTTTGACAGCAAAGCCGCTAGAGACTAGGATGGGTAAAGGTAAAGGACCTGTTGATAGATGGGTTATGAATATAAAGCCGGGTCGTATAGTTTATGAGATGGCAGGAGTCAGTGAAGAGCTTGCAAGAGCAGCTTTAACTCTAGCTATGCACAAACTTCCATTTAAAACAAAAATTATAACTAAAGAGAGCGAAAATGAAGTATATTGATTTAAAAGAGAAAAATGCTTCAGAACTTTTGGAGTTATTAAAAGAGAAAAAGGTTCTTCTGTTTACAGTAAAACAGAAATTAAAAACAATGCAACTAACTAATCCAAATGAATTAAGAGAAGTTAGAAGAGATATTGCGCGTATTAATACGGCTATTTCCGCTCAAAATAAGTAATTAAGGGTAAGTAATGGCTTTAAAAAGAGAGATTCAAGGCGTAGTTGTACAAAAGGCTGGTGAAAAAACAGCTACTATTTTGGTTGAAAGAAGAGTAATGCACCCGCGATATCGCAAGTTCGTTAAACGATTCAAAAAATACCTTGTACACGATGAAAAAAATCAAGTAAAAGCAGGCGACGAAATAATCGCTATAGAGTGCAGACCACTATCTAAAAATAAATCTTTTAGATTAAAAGAAATCGTATCTGTAGGAGTTGAGTAATGATTCAAAGTTTTACTAGACTCAAAGTTGCTGACAATACCGGTGCAAAAGAGATTATGTGTATAAAAGTATTGGGCGGCAGTAAGAGAAGATATGCAAGTGTTGGTGATGTTATCGTAGCTTCTGTAAAGAAAGCGATACCAACTGCAAAGGTTAAAAAAGGTCAAGTTGTAAAAGCTGTTATTGTTAGAACTAAAAAAGAGATTCAAAGAGAAAATGGATCTTTAATTAGATTTGATGAAAATGCTGCGGTTATACTTGATAGTAAAAAAGAGCCTATGGGAACAAGAATTTTTGGACCTGTAAGTCGTGAAGTAAGATATGCAAACTTTATGAAGATTGTATCACTTGCTCCGGAGGTACTATAATGTCAGTTAAATTTAAAATCAAAAAAGGTGATAGTGTAAAGATTATTGCCGGAGATGATAAGGGTAAAGTCGCAAAAGTTACTAAAGTTCTTCCAAAAAGTTCTCAAGTAATTGTTGAGGGTTGCAAGATAGTTAAAAAAGCTATTAAGCCTGATGACAATCACCCAAAAGGTGGATTTGTAAACAAAGAGATGCCAATCCATATCTCAAATGTGCAAAAAGTTGAGGGTGAGTGATGAATAGATTAAAAGCAAGATATAGTGCAGAAATCAAAGAAGCATTAGTAAAAGAGTTTGATATAAAAAACCCTATGTTGATACCTGCAATTGAGAAAGTTGTTATTAGTGTTGGTGCCGGTGAAGAGGGAAAAGATAATAAAATTATTCAAAATATAGTTGATACTATCTCTTTAATAGCAGGACAAAAAGCTGTAACAACAGTAGCTAAAAAATCAGTAGCAGGTTTTAAAGTAAGAGAGGGATATCCTGTTGGTGTAAAAGTTACACTAAGAGATGAGAGAATGTATGCGTTTTTAGATAAATTGATAGCAGTCGCACTTCCTCGTGTAAAGGATTTCCGTGGTCTTCCAAGAAATGGATTTGATGGTAGAGCAAACTATAACTTTGGATTAGATGAGCAGTTAATGTTTCCTGAGGTAGAGTATGATGATATACTTAAAACTCATGGTATGAACATTACAATTGTAACAACAGCCGGTGATGACAAGCAAGCATATAAGCTTCTTGAGCTAATCGGGCTACCATTCGCAAAGGGTCGTTAAAATGGCAAAGAAATCAATGATAGCTAAGGCAAATAGAAAAGCCAAGTTTAGTACAAGAGCATACACTAGATGTCAAATTTGTGGTCGTCCGCATTCTGTTTATAGAGATTTTGGTATATGTAGAATTTGCCTGAGAAAAATGGCAAATGAGGGTCTGATTCCAGGACTCAAAAAAGCAAGTTGGTAAGGAAATATAATGATAAATGATCTCGTAGCAGATTCTATAACAAGAATTAGAAATGCAGCCATGAGAAAATTGGATGTTACTACGCTTATGCACTCAAAACTTGTAGAGGCTGTTATGGTTGTATTCCAGAACAAAGGCTATATAGAAAGTTTTAATGTCGTAGAAGATGGTAATAAAAAATTTATAAAAGTTGTGATTAAGTATGACAACAGTGGCAAAAGTGTTATAACAGAAGTGAAAAGAATATCAAAGCCCGGTAGAAGAGTCTATAAAGGTAAAGATGAGATAAAGCGCTTCAAAAATGGTTATGGAACGATAGTAGTTAGTACATCAAAAGGTGTACTTAGTAACGAAGAAGCACACAAGGCAAATGTCGGTGGCGAACTTCTTTGTAGTATTTGGTAAGAAGTTTTCTTTTTATGGTATTCGATATCCATTTTAAGATGTAGACTTATCGTAGACAAGTAAAAGGAAAAAAATGTCTCGTATTGGAAAACAACC
>JALUMZ010000323.1 GCA_027055635.1 Campylobacteraceae bacterium | reverse complement strand
ATCATGATGAGCCAGCTTGTGCTGCAGCATGTCCGACTGAAGGCTGTATAGTTTGGAGTGATGTTGTTGACGGACAGCCAAGCCGTGATGAAATTGGAGCAGACCTTAGAAAAGGCGATACTCCTTGCGTAGAATAGCATAAATATTTTGAGATGATTTAAGATCATCTCAAACTTCTTTCTCTTTTTAGATAAATTTAACTACAATTAAAACTTTTTTTGGTATAATCCGCCCTTGACCTCTATTAAAAATAGAGATAAATAGATTTAGGAGAAAATATTGGAAAGAACATTATCAATAATAAAACCAGATGCAGTGGCAAAAAATGTTATAGGGAAGATAGTTGATAGATTTGAGTCAAATGGACTTAGAATCGCAGCAATGAAGAAGATACAGTTAAGCACTAGTGATGCGGGAAAATTTTATGAGGTGCATGCACAAAGACCTTTCTTTGGTGAATTGGTTGAGTTCATGACCAGTGGTCCTGTAGTAGTTATGGTGCTTGAGGGTGAAAATGCAGTAGCAAAGAACAGAGAGCTTATGGGTGCTACAAATCCAAAAGAGGCAGAAGCAGGAACTATAAGAGCAGATTTTGCTGATAGTATTGATGCAAATGCAGTACATGGTAGTGATAGTTTGGAAAATGCAAATATAGAGATAAATTTCTTTTTTGCCGGAAGAGAAGTACTGTAAAATTATAGTATAATATTATGAAAATAGGGTTCAAAAAGATTCCATATGATGGGATTAATTTTGAAGTAAAAAAAGAAGATATTAGTTTTTTTGGGATTGCTCAAAAAATTAATAAAAATTTAGTAAAGTGTACCGGTATCATAGAGGGAAGTTTTCTTCATCTTTGTGATAGATGTGGTGATGAATTTACAAAAAGTATAAAACAAAATGTAGAGATATATGCAAGTTGTGGTCTTTATGATGATGACAAATATATCAACTTGATAGAGTTTTTTGATGATTTTATAGATTTTGATACAATGTTACAAAGCGAATTAGAGTCATTCAAATGCGATTATCTATATTGTAGTAGTTGCAATAAATAAATTTTAGGAGAATAATAATGGCAGTACCAAAGAGAAGGGTTAGTAAAACAAGAGCGGCAAAAAGAAGAACACACTATAAAGTGACATTGGCAATGCCGGTTAAAGATAGTGACGGCACATGGAAGATGCCACACAGAATCAATAAAACAACAGGCGAATATAAAAACTAGATGTTGAATATTGCCATTGATGTAATGGGTGGGGATTTAGGTCCCGAACCCGTTATTGAAGGTGTTATAAAGGCCTTTAAGGAAAAAGATTTTCATCCTATTTTGGTTGGAGATATTGACCAGATTAAAAATTTTGTTCCACCTCAGTTTGTAGATAAAATTACTTTTATTCAAGCAGATGAAGTATTGAGTATGAGTGATAGCGCAACAGATGCACTTAAGAAGAAAGAGACTTCTATATACAAGGCTGTAATGCTAGTGAAAGAAGGTAAGGCTGATGCTGTAGTTTCTCCGGGTCACAGTGGAGCAACTATGAGTTTGGCAACACTTCGCATAGGAAGGCTCAAAGGTGTTTTAAGGCCGGCTATCGCTACTATTATGCCAACTTCAACACAGAAACCGAGTTTTGTTCTTGATGTCGGTGCAAATGTTGATTGCAAAAGTGAACACCTAGCTCAATTTGCCATAATGGGTGAAGCTTATGTCAGAGATGTCTTAGAGAGGCAAAATCCTCGTGTCGGTCTTTTATCAAATGGTGAAGAGAAAAGTAAGGGCAATGATATAACCAAAGAAGTTTATAAGATTTTAAGCACAAATAGTAGTTTTATAGGTTATGTTGAGGGCAATAATATATTTGACGGTTCGACAGATGTGATCGTTTGTGATGGATTTGTCGGCAATATACTCTTGAAAACAAGTGAAGGTGTTGCAGAATCTATAACAAAAATTATCAAAAAAAATATAAGAAAATCTCCAATTGCCATAGCAGGTTCTATCTTGATGAGAAAAGTATTTAAGATACTTAAAAAACAAGTTGATTACGCCGAGTATGGTGGAGCACCCCTGATAGGTATCAATGGATGTGCTATTGTTGCACACGGCAAAAGTAATGCAAAAGCTATAAAAAATGCTGTTTTTCAAGCCATAAGCTTCTCTAACTCTAATATCAATGAAGATATAGAAGAGAGGATTGCTAAGCTACAAGAAGTTTAAAAATTCTTCAAAAAGGATATACATGTATGCATCTCTAAAATCCATCGGCTCTTATGTGCCAGAAAAAATAATGACAAACAAAGACTTTGAAAAAATTGTCGATACGAGTGATGAGTGGATAGTACAGCGTACGGGTATAAAAAACAGAAGAATTGCAGCAGTAGAGCAAACAACAAGTGATATGGGTGCATTAGCAGCCGACAAAGCTATACAAAGAGCAGGTATAGATAAGAATGATATAGATTTGGTGATTTGTGCTACGCTCTCGCCTGATCACCTCTGTATGCCCTCAACTGCTTGTTTAATAAGTGATAAAATTGGTATAAGAGATGTTATGGCATTTGATCTAAGCGCAGCTTGTAGTGGTTTTGTCTATATGCTCTCTTTAGCAAAGGCATTTATCGAATCAGGTGCGAAGAAAAATATCTTGCTTGTAGGAGCAGAGAAAATTAGCTCCTTGGTTGATTATAGTGATAGAGGTACTTGCATACTTTTTGGAGATGGTGCGGGTGCAGCAATTATTAGTGCAACGGATGATAAAAATAGAGCCATATTAGATGTGCATGCTAGTGCTGATGGTAAATATTCTGATCTACTTATAACTCCGGGTTGTGGTTCAAAATACCCATGTTCGACTGAAATGATGAACGAAGGCTTGCAATATATAAAGATGGCAGGAAATGAAGTTTTTAAAGTAGCGGTAAGAACACTGACTAAAGATGTCGTTGATATTTTAAAAACAAATGATATAGAGCCCGAGGATATAGATCTTTTTATACCTCATCAGGCAAATCTAAGAATCATAGAGGCAGTAAGAAATAAACTGAAATTTCCAAAAGAAAAGACAGTTTTTACTGTTGAAAAATACGGCAACACCTCTGCCGCGTCAATACCTATGGCGATAAATGATGCTTATGAAGATGGACGATTGAAAAGCGGGGATTTGATGCTCCTTGATACCTTTGGCGGTGGCTTTACTTGGGCTAGCGCACTTGTTAGATTTGGTGGAAATTAAATTTTTTAACCATTTTGTTATAAAATATACTTTCTAAGGTATATTTTCACTATGTAGAAATAATTTTTGAGACTCATAAAACAGCCTCCTTTTTAGGATACTATAATAATGTTTTTATTTGATAATTTATCAAATCTTTTTATTTTTTTAATAATACTCGGTGTCGTGCCAAATCTCTTTTACTCTTTTGGATACTTAAGCCATATCAAGAGAAAATTTTACTATTTGATACACTATTTTGCGTTTATTATCTCTATGATAGGGGTAGTTATATCGGCAAATGCACTGGTTTTTCTGCTTTTTTGGGAGCTTATGAGTTTGACTTCTTGGCAATTGATATTAACGCAAATCGAGGGAAAATCTACGATAAGGGCTGCTAGATTTTATTTTTTTATGACACACTTTGGCTTTGTTTTTTTGCTCCTTTTCTTTTTAATAGCAACAAATGGAAATTTGGAGTTAAATTTTATACAGATGAAAAGTATAGTCTCTGATTTTGCATACCCTACACTTCTCTTCTTCTTTGTGATTTTTGCGCTTTTGAGTAAAGCTGGGGCAGTGCCTCTACATGTATGGCTTCCTTATGCACATCCTGCTGCTCCAAGTCCCGTCTCTGCTTTGATGAGTGGAGTTATGTTAAAAGTTGCTATATATGGGTTATTTAGATTTATGTTTGATATTTTTGGTACTTGGCAGTTGGAGTGGGGTGTTTTAGTGTTAATAATAGGTGCTATATCATCTTTGGTCGGTGTATTGTACGCCTTAAGTGAGCACGACATCAAAGCACTTCTTGCAAACCATTCGATAGAAAATATCGGTATCATTCTCATAGGTTTTGGAATGGGAATGATATTTTCATCCCTGCACCTTAAAACTTTAAGCTCTTTTGCTTTTATAGCAGCACTTTTTCATACATTTAATCATATGAGTTTTAAATCTCTGCTTTTTATGGGTGCCGGTAGCGTCTTGCATGAAACTAAAACAAAAAATATGGAAAAATATGGCGGGCTCATCAAGTCTATGCCTATAACTGCTTTTACTTTTCTTCTAGCTTCTATCAGTATATCTGCACTCCCACCAACAAATGGTTTCTTGAGTGAATGGATGATATTTCAATCTATGCTTAGCTCATCTGTTATAGATAATATCTCCTTAAAACTGGCTATACCATTTTCTGTCTTTGCACTAGCGCTTACAAGTGGTTTGGCAATCGCCTGTTTTATAAAAGTTTTTGGTATTACTTTTTTAGGTCTTCATAGAAGCCAAAATGCAAAACATGCTACTGAAGTGAATTTTCTAATGAAAAGTGGAATGGTTTTGATGGGATTTGTTATTGTCTCTTTGATGTTGTTTACCCCTTTTTATATAAAACTTTTTGACGGTGTAATATATGGATTAAGCCAAACTTCTATTTATGATAAAATTTTTCCAAATATATGGAGTTTGCACTCTATTGCTTATAACGGCGGTGTTGTATCACCTTTAATTTTATTGGCTGGATTATTGGTTATAACTTTCATCTTATATATTTTCTATAAAATGCTAAATATTAAAAAAAGAGTATTTCATACCTGGGCTTGTGGCTATAATACAAGTTCTGTTACACAGTATTCGGCAACAGGTTTTGCAGGTCCTATAAGAAGATTCTTTACATGGCTGTATGATCCTGATATACATTTTGAAAAAGAGATAATCACAGGCCATAAAAGCAAATTTGTAGATGCAAAATTTAGTGTACATGTAGAGCCTCTGTTCGAGAGAACTCTTTATAGGAGTGGTGTTAAACTTACAAATAAGATAAGTTACTATATCTATAGATTAGCTCACTTTGAGCAAAGAAAATACTCAGCAATTATATTTAATATGCTTCTATCAGTTCTTTTTAGTTATAGGATTTTTGTTCATGAATTTAGCTGGAGCACATTGGCACTAGAGTCTGTGATGATGATCATCTCAGTAAAGATACTTCTTGTGGGGTCTAAGAGATGATTTTATATATAAGTACCATTGTGGTTTTGATCTTGCTTGCTCCACTATTAACAAATTTTATAAAAATACTCAAAATGTATCTATTGTATAAGAAGCCTATCTCAATTTTTCAAGGGTATAGGGACTTTTCAAAGCTACTTTCAAAAGAGATAGTGCTTTCAAAGGAGTCAAGCTCCATCACTCAAATTGCTCCATTTTTAGTGCTTTCTCCTCT
>JALUMZ010000322.1 GCA_027055635.1 Campylobacteraceae bacterium | reverse complement strand
GAGCAGTTAAACTATGCTAAATCAAAAGATAGAGTTTTATTTGATTTAGCCAAGAAAAAACTATCAACCCAAAAGGCTAAAATCAACTCAGCCAAAAGTGCCTTAAAGATGGCAAATAGTGTTTATGATATAATTCTAACAAAATATCAAAATGGCATAGTTGATAACATAACATATCTTGATGCACTAAGCAAAAAGACGATAAACAGAGCACTTTACAATCAAGCTCTAAACAACTATGAGATAGCAAAGGCAAACTACTATTTTAGCAGTGGAGTTGACTATCAAGAAGTTTTGAAAACAAAATTTTAAGGTTGAGTGTGGAAGAGTATAGAGAAGATGAGATAAGAGATATAACAAATGAAGTTTTAGATCACATGATGAGCCCAAGAAATTACGGCAAGATAGATGGTGCTAGCGGAGTTGGTATGGGAGTTGATCCGACAAATGGAGAGTTTGCTCTCATATACCTTGATATCGATGAAAACCAAAATATCAAAGATATAAAATTCTCCTGCAATGCCTGTCAAGACACAGTCATAGCCGGCTCAATGTTCACAGAGATGGTAAAAGGTGAAGCTCTGGAGTATGGCAAGAAATCAGCCTCATTGATGAGTGAAAAGATAAAATCAGCTCCACCAAAACAGCAAGCCTGCTCAGGTATGGTCATCAAAGCATTTGATGCGGCGGTAAAGCATATGAATGATTTGAAAAACGGTTCCAAAGAGGAGATGGCAAAGTTGGAACTAGACATTTCTTGCGAAGGCGTGGACAACAAGGAACACTAAGATATGGATGTACTAGATATTTTAGCTGACAAAAAAGTGCTTTATGCTGAAGATGAGAAAGGGATAAGAAAACATATAACAGAGGTATTGGAACTCTTCTTTGACAAAGTTGTGGCTGTTGAAGATGGAGCTGAAGCTACTTATGAGATGGAAGTTGGCAGTTATGATGTTTTGATGTTTGATATCTGTATGCCAAATTTGGATGGTCTTGAAGCGATAAAGAAAATAAGAAAAAAAGACAAAAAAATTCCTGTCGTCATACTCTCTGCGCATACTGAAGAAGAGTATCTTTGGAAAGCGGTTGAGCTTAAAATCACGAAATATTTGGTCAAACCTTATGACAAACAGAGTCTAGTAGATGCCTTGAAAATTGTAGCTCTTGAGCTAGTTGATAACAATCTTGAGATTCAGCTGAAAAACGGTTGTATCTATAACCCTGTCAAAAAAATTGTTTGTGAAGGAAGTAAAAATATACAACTCACACTAAAAGAGAGTCGTTTGTTAGAATATTTTATAAAAAGAGAGAGTCAAAGCGTAACATTTAATGATATAGGTGAATATTTATGGGATATGGAACTACCTACAAAAGAGGCGATAAAGTCTGTCGTAAAAGAGCTAAGAAAAAAGATAGGCAAAGAGTGTATCAAAAATGTTTACGGCATAGGATATATGCTTGAATTTTAAGAGCCTCTCTCACTCTGTATCTGTAAAAACAAAGACGATAATTCTCGTTCTTATCGTAATTGTTACCCTCTCTATCATATTTTTCTTTATACGCTACCTAGATATCAAAAGCTTTGCCAAAACAAATCAGCTTATGGAGCTCAAAAGAGTAACAGTCGTATATAATCAAACACTTAAAAGAGTAAAGAAATTTTATATAACAAGAGGATATGCCAATATAAACTCTTATGGCATAAGAGAGGCATTTGAAAATAGTGATATAAAATCTTTGCATGATTTAAGCCTGCCACGATGGAAAATAATCACAAAAGAGAACAGATTTTTGAGCACATTTTGCTTTTATGATAAAAATGGAAAACTTTTGACATATTTTGGCAAAAAACCTCAAGCCCGCCTCTCTTTTTTTGATAGTCTAAAAAAACCTTATGACGGTTTTTGGTACGGGGATAAAAATTTTTTCTACCATACGGTTTCAGAGGTAAGAGATGAAAATTCACAAATAGTTGGATATGTGGTTTTTGTGATTGACCCGCGTTTTTTTCTCTCTCAAATAAGAAAGATTATGGATATTGATGCATATATCTATTTTCAGGATTTAAAACATAAAATTTTATTTTCGTTAAAAAAAGATCCGCAGGTAGAAAAATCGATAAAAAATTCTGATTTGTTAAATTCTAAAGAAATTAAACTAGACGGCAGAGATTTTTTGCCTTATGTTATTGACGGGCAGGGAATAGATAAAAACAATGATTTTAAAATCATATTTTTACAAGATATTTCACACTGGAAAGAGATAGTAGATAAAGCCATCCTTCAAAGTATCATCGTTATGATACTGCTCATTATCATCACTGTTGTTGTTATAAACTATGGCTTTGATGTCATACTGAGGCAGTTAGATGAGCTAAACTCTAAGTTAGTGAAGAGTCAAAATGAACTTAAAGAATTAAATAAAGATTTGCAAAAAAGAGTACAAAAAGAGATAGGTTTAAAGCTTAAAAAACAAAAAGAGGCAAATGAAAAAGAGAGGATTTTGGTTCACCAAAGCAAGCTTGCAAGTATGGGAGAGATGATAGGAAATATAGCTCACCAATGGAGGCAACCATTGACAGAGCTCTCTTCGATACTTATAAATATGGAACTCTTTTTTGAGCGAGGAAAGCTCACAAAGCAGAGGCTTCAAGATAAGATAGAAGATGCAAATGTGCAGATAAGCTTTATGTCTAAAACCATAGATGACTTTAGAAATTTTTTCTCCTCAGGTAAGAAAAAAGAGCTTTTGAAGGTCTCAATTCCTTTTGGAAAAGTAGAAAAATTGATGAGTGCATCTTTGAAGAATAACAATATAAAACTAAATGTAGATATAAGAGATGATTTTGATATTTTTGTATATCCAAATGAGATGACCCAAGCACTTCTAAATCTCATAAGCAATGCAAAGGATGTTTTGGTGCAAAGAGATATAAAAAGTGCATGTATATGTATATCTTCTTACAGCGATACAAAATCTCATATCATAGAAGTCAGAGACAATGCAGGAGGCATCAAAACAGAACCAATAGAAAAAATCTTTGAGCCATACTTCAGCACCAAACATGCAACAAGTGGAACAGGTATAGGACTGTATATGACAAAAATAATAGTAGAAAAAAACAATGCAGGCAAAATTATTGTCAATAATTATGACAATGGAGCAATCTTTAAGATAATATTTGATAAAAAAATTAGCTAACCGACCTTATACACTTCCTTATTTTACCACTCCCCCAACTTTCCCCCTTTTTATCGTTATGATTATGAAAATTTTAAAAAGGAGAAAAGATGGAAGAGAAAAACTCCAGAAGAGATTTTCTGAAAAAAGGCTTATCTACAACAGCCTTTGCAATGCTTGCAACTTCGCAGGCAAATGCTTTTTCTATGAAAAATCCTGGACGAGATGCTAGAAATCCTAAATATATAGGACAAGTGGGAAAGCATTTTGTTATGGTATTGGATCTCAGAAAGTGCATAGGTTGCCAAGCCTGCACATCTGTTTGTAAAGTAGAAAATGAAGTTCCGGATGATCAGTTTAGAACATTTGTGACAGAGACTGAAATAGGTGAATTTCCAGATGTAAGAAAGGCATTTTTACCTCAACTTTGCAATCACTGCGAAAATCCGGCATGTGTGCCTGTATGTCCCACAGGAGCTACTTTCAAAAGAGAAGACGGCATAGTGGTAGTCGATAACACTGTATGCTGGGGATGCGGATACTGTATAAATGCCTGCCCTTATGACAAAAGATACTTCAACAAAAGAACAAAAACAGCAGATAAATGTAACTTCTGTGCCCAAAGAGTTGACAAAGGACTCTTGCCAGGTTGTGTTGAAACATGCATCGGAGGCGCTAGAGTATTTGGGGATATAAATGACAAAAACTCCGATGTTTACAAGCTCTTAAGCAATTTTTCAACGACTGTTTTAAAAGAGGCGGAGGGTACAAAACCTCAAGTATTTTATATTAACTTGGATTCAAAAGTAGAAGAACTTTTTAGCACAACTCAGAGCCTAGATGATATTGTAAAAGCCGAAGAGGGATTTCAAAGAGAGTGGATGAAAACTAGAGAGGAGGCACAAAGTAATGGATAGTGTAAATACAATAATCTCAACTATAACCATAGCAAAACCTTGGGGAATAGACATACCAAACTATTTTTGGTTTACAGGTAGTTCAGCAGCAGCATTTATCATATCTAGTTTTGCACATGTATTTGGCTGGGAAAAATACAAGCCGATAGCGGGTGTATCTTTGCTTATGGCATTTGTTTTGCTCGTAGCAGCTCCACTGAATCTTATAGATGATTTAAGACAACCCGGAAGAGTTTTGAACTTTTTTATGTATGGATGGGAAAATTTTCCAACATCTCCTATGAAGTGGGGCGTTTTGCTGTTGATGGCATATCCGATACTCATCTTCTTTGAGGCGCAAACTCTCTATAGACCGTATTTTGTCAAGCAGGCAAAAAAAGGTGGATTGTTATCAAAACTATTTACATTTGGAAATATGGATGTAAGTAAAGAAGCACTTGAAAAAGATCATAAAAAAGGCTATATCTTAGGAGCTATAGGGATACCTTTAGCACTTGCTGTTCACGGATATACAGGATATATCATGGGTGCGGTTCATGCAAATGTTATGTATCATACTCCGTTAATGCCTATCATATTTTTAGCTTCAGCTATGGTTTCTGGTACTGGACTTTTGATTATATTGATTCCACTGTTTCAAAGATTTTTATCTGCAAGAAAGAAGGTAGATAGAGATATGGTAGCAACTCTTGCAAGATTGCTATCTTGGTTTATCGTCTCAGACCTTGTTATGAGATTTTTGTGGCTTACATTTTCATTGACATTTGGCAATGGCGAAAAGTATGCACTATATAGTTACTTTACTCTACATTTTGCCGATACATTTTGGATTGATTATGTACTTTGTCTTTTTATTCCTCTTATTATAGGATTTACAAAACTAAGAAATATACCTGTTGTGGTCTATTTTGGTGGTATTGTAACAGCAGTTGGTGTTTGGATATTTAGATGGAATACAGTCATCGGGGGAGAGACAATTCCTAGAACTACTCCTGGTTACTTAAACTATGCACCACCTTCTTTCGGACAAGACAGTATCGTTTCAGTCTTATCAAACTGGGGTATTTTATTTGCTCTTGTTTGTGCGGTCTTGTTGATATTTCCTTGGGATGAAGAGATGGAAGATTGTTATGAAGGAGTAGAAAATGCAAAGTAGTAGAAGAAAATTCTTACTAGGAGCTGGGGCAGCCGCAGCTGTCGCTTCTGTGGCAGGTTATAAAGATACATTGGGTGCTGTTGTAAAGCAGAGCAATAAAGGCGAGTTAGCGCAAGATAGTATATATTTTAATTCACCTAATGCAGAATTCAGTTTTTTAAATGATAAATTTGTACCTGATGAAAAATTTAAAGTTTGT
>JALUMZ010000321.1 GCA_027055635.1 Campylobacteraceae bacterium | reverse complement strand
ACTATCCTGAACAAAGCTGGAATATTCCTGCTTGGGTGGCAAGAAATGAGAATTTTATAGAAGTTTTGAAGGATATAGTTTCATTTGATATAACAAGTGAAAAATATGAAGTACCAAACTCCTTTAAAGATCTATTTTCCTACCTTAGAGGTCAGAATTATGCAGTATTTGAAGAGAGATTTGTAGTCTGCCTTACTCAAGGCAGACTTGCTTATCTGACAAGTTCGGGTTTTACAAAAGTATCGGCAAGCGAAGATGTATTTGAACTTTCAAACTGGATGATTAGAATCCAATAACTCTTTTGGGTTTGGGCCATATAGATTATCAAACGGCATACTATCTTTGACTAAAAAAATTATCAAAGTAATGATACCTATGATTGGTATGAAAAGCAACAATTGCCACCAACCGCTTTTGCCTATGTCATGCAATCTCCTTGCTGTTACTGCCAAAGTTGGTACAAATACACCAAGAGAGTAAACAGTATCCAAAAGATTATTTCCGATACTGTTTCCAATGACAATCAGTATAAGAGTTATGATTGTGTTGATAAGTATAAAATATCCATACTCACTCCTAGTAGCTCTTCCACTAAAAACAGCATATTTTTTTAAAACGGTTATGTACCAATTCATCTTTTCTCCTTATCCCATGGGATATAAAATCTCCTGATGCACTTGGTCTAGTTTTTGATTTAACTCATCACTTATATCATAATCTAATGCATCAAATATGACATCAAGTTGCTCTGCCATGCTCGCTCCTATGATAGTTGAAGCTATAAAATCAAATTGTTTACTCCAAGCAGTCGCTAAAGTAGTTAGATTTACACCATATTCATTTGCAATTTCTAAGTATTTTTCTGTAGAATTTAGAGTTTTAGCGTTGACAAATCTTTTGGCTTGAGTTTGCATCCTAGGATTTGGATCATTTAAGTATTGTGTAAATCTTGCTTTTGGAGGTAGAATTTTTTGATTATATTTTCCGCTCAATACACCACCGGCCAAAGGAGAGTAGGGCAGAAGAGATATATTCTCTTTTTGACAAACAGTTGCCAACTCATCTAAAAATCTTCTATTTAGCATGGAAAAGTTATTTTGGATTGATTGGAATCTTGCCAAATCTTTAAATTTTGAGACTTCGTTTGCCTTTGTCAGTCCATAGCTACTATCATTTGAAGTACCGATATATCGAATCTTGCCGGCTTTTATAAACTCGTCTAAAACATATAGTGACTCTTCTATAGGCACACTCATATCCGGCCAATGCACTTGATAAAGGTCTATATAGTCAGTTTTGAGTCTTTTTAGTGTGCCATCAAGCGCCTTTGTGATATGAAATCTGTCTATCGCAGTAAGCCCATGCCTGATAGGTGGAACAAACCACCCGTTTGCTGCACCTGCTACTTTTGAGGCGATGATGATAGAGTCTCTTGGTTTGTCCTTAAGCCACTCACCTACTATCTCTTCAGTCAAGCCAGCATAATGAGCAGACGGAGGTACAGGATAGAGTTCGGCAGTATCAAAAAAGTTTATACCTCGCTCATACGCTTTATCCATAATCCTAAAAGACTCTTTTTTATCGCAAAAACTTCCAAAAGTCATAGTTCCTAAGCAAATAGGTGTGACCCTTAGTCCACTTTTTCCTATATATCTATACTCCATATCATCCCTTTCTTTTATCTATTACTCTTATCGCTTTTCCCTCGCTTCTTATGATTGATTTTGGAGCGACGAGTTTGACATCTACATTTATGTAGAGGTTGTTTAACATTTCGTGCTGTATATGTTTTTGAAGATTTTCCAATTCACTCACATTTTCACTCATTATATCTTCATTTAACTCTATATCTATCTGGAGTTTATCGAGGTAGCCCTTCTTGTGTGCAATTATTTGATAATTGAGCGTTATGCCCTCTATCAAAGAGAGAACATGCTCGATTTGGGATGGAAATACATTTACACCGTTTATCACTAGCATATCATCAGCTCTACCGACGATACTCTCTATGCGAGCTAGTGTTCTGCCACATTTACAAGGGATTCTAGTCAAACTTGTTATATCTCCAGTCCTGTATCTGATGATAGGGAGTGCCTGCTTTGTTAGAGATGTCACTACTAACTCACCTCTTTGACCCTCGGGTAGAACTTTTAGAGTTTTTGGGTCTATGATTTCAGGATAGAAGTGATCCTCGTTTATATGCAGTAGATGGGAATGTCTGCAACTAGATGCGACTCCCGGACCTATGATTTCAGAGAGTCCGTAAACCTCTACATACTCTATCCCCCACACTTTTGCTATCTCGTTTTTAAGCCCTTCACTAGCAGGCTCAGCTCCAAAAAATCCTACTTTCAGGTTAAAATCTTTTTTTATATCATACCCTTCAGACTTTGCCTTTTCTGCCATATGAAGTGCAAATGACGGAGTTCCTGTTATAGCTGTTGCTTTAAAATCTTTTAAGAGCAAAAGCTGTCTTGAAGTGAAACCGGTTGAGCTTGGTATGACTGCCATCTTCATGCGTTCAGCCGCTGTGTGAAAACCAAGACCGCCGGTAAATAGCCCGTATCCTGTTGAATTTTGAAGTATATCTCTGCTTGTAAGACCACCCATAGTAAAGACTCTAGCCATCACTTCACTCCAGACATCCATATCATGTTCAGTATATCCCACGACCGTTGGTTTGCCAGTAGTTCCGCTAGAGCTGTGAATCCTCACTACTTGATCCATATCGACCGCAAAAAGCCCATACGGATAGTTGTCTCTTAAGTCCTGTTTTTTAGTAAAAGGCAGCTTTGATATATCTTCCAAACTCTTTATATCGGTTGGTTTTATGCTCAATTCATTAAACTTTTCTTTATAAAATGGCACAAGATTATATACTCGCTCAAGTGTCTCTTTTAACCTTTGAAGTTGCAGGGTTTCTAGCTCATCCTTGCTTAGACTCTCGTTTTTACTGTATGTCATAATAACCTCTACATGTAGAAGTGTTTGGCTTCTACGATTTGGACACCATTGTTTTGTAGAGATTCGACTGCTTTAGTGATGTTATCTACACTAAATATAAATATACCGGTTTGTGACTCATAAAAACTATAAGTATAGTATATGTTTATATTCTCTTTAGCAAGTGTCTCTATGACTTTGTCAAAACTTCCTACATAATCCTCTATCTTAACACCAAAAACTTCACTAAATCTTACACTAAAACCTGCATCTTCGAGCACAGCTTTTGCTTTTTGGGGATTGTCAACGATGGAGCGAACCAGTCCAAAATCACTTGAATCTGCAAGTATAATAGATTTGATTGAAACACCATTTTCGGACAATACTTTTGTAAAATCTGCCAACTCTCCCGTTCTATTTTCTAAAAAAACTGATAATTGTTGAATCTTGTATTTCATTTTACTTCCTTTTGTCTATAACTCGTACTGCTTTGCCCATGCTTCTCTCTATGCTTCTTGGCTCTACGAGTTTGATTTTTGCATTTATATATAGGTTATTTAAAAGCTCACTTTGGATTTTCTTTTTGAGGTTTTCCAGTGCTCCTATGCTGTCCATCGGCATTTGGTCATTTACTTCGACCATGATTTCCAAGCTGTCAAGATAACCTTTTTTATCTGCTATGATTTGATAATTTAGTGTTATCTCTTCGACATTTGCCAAGACATGCTCGACTTGAGATGGAAAAACATTAACACCATTTACGATAAGCATATCATCTGCTCTTCCCATCACACTTTTCATCCTTACATGTGTTCGTCCACATCTGCAAGGTGTCTGATCCAAGCTTGTGATATCGCCTGTTCTGTACCTGATGATAGGAAATGCCTGTTTTGTCAAAGAGGTGATAACTAATTCTCCTTTTTCACCATAAGGTAAAACTTCACCAGTTTTTGAATCAATGATTTCAGGGTAGAAGTGATCTTCAAATATATGCAATCCATTATGCTCTTTACAACTGTTTGAGACTCCAGGTCCTATGATTTCACTCATACCGTATATCTCATAGTACTCTATACCCCAAACTTTTGCGACTTCTTCTTTTAAGCCCTCACTTGTCGGTTCTGCTCCAAAGATACCACACTTTAGTTTGAAATCTTTTTTGAGGTCATACCCCTCTTTTAGCGCAACTTCGGCAAGGTGTAATGCAAATGATGGAGTAGAAGCAAGTACGGTTGAGCTAAAGTCTTTCATCAAAAGAAGTTGTCTTGAAGTAAAACCACCAGAGCTTGGAACGACCGCAGCACCAACTGTTTGAGCACCATCATGAAGCCCAAGCCCTCCTGTGAAAAGTCCGTATCCATAAGCATTATGTACCGTGTCTTCCGAGTTTACTCCACTCATGGTATAGCATCTTGCCATCACTTCATTCCAGACATCCATATCACTTTTCGTGTATCCTACGACAGTCGGTTTTCCTGTTGTACCACTTGAGCTGTGGATTCTTACAACTGCATCTTGCTCTACTGCGAAGAGTCCAAAAGGGTAATTATCTCTTAAGTCTTGCTTTTTTGTAAAAGGTAATTTTGAGATATCATGGATTGATTTTATATCCTCGGGCACCAATCCTAACTCTTCAAATCTCTTTTTGTAAAAAGGAACAGCACCATAAACTCTAGCAACCGTCTCTTTCAATCTTTTTGTCTGCAGTTTTTCCAGCTCATCTCTGCTTAGTGTCTCATCTTTTGACCATATCATCTATACACTCCTACTATCTTCTATAGCTTTGTGAAGTACAGCTATATTTTTATCTGCCATTTTTGCATTCATCACTTTTATGGCCTCTTCTATATCTCCTAAGTTAAAAGGAAAGTTTGGATCTTTTGCAAGTGCTACACCTAACATATAGACATTTAGCGCTTGTATAGGAATCTCACCATTTGTAGCTTTTGCAAAAGCGTCAATCTTAACCGTTTTATACTCTATATTTGGAAATTTTTCATCAGCATTTACAATGATAGTCCCACCATCTTTTTTTAGATACTGTATGTTTCTTAAACCCTCATTTCCCTCAAGTGCGATAAGTAGATCCGCTTGCCCTTCATCTATGGCAGGAGAGTAGAAATCTCCAACCTTGACATAGCAAGATACTGAACCACCTCTTTGGCTCATGCCATGATTTTCAGTACCTAAACACTTTTGATCTTTTAATCCCGCTGCAATACTCAAAACTTTTACCAAAAATACAGCTCCTTGACCACCAATTCCAGCAATTACAACTTGATATTTCATTTCAACTTCCTTTCTATAAACGCATCTGTTGGACATAAATCATCTATACATGCGTCACAGCCTATACATAAGAATGGGTCTATCTCTATCTTATGATCTTCATTATAATGCATTGGTGGGCATTTGTATTGGGTGGTGCATATATCACATGCTACACATTTGTCAGGATCTACCTCTGCATAGATGCCCGGAAGCATAGCAGGAGCT
Organism: Campylobacteraceae bacterium; assembly: GCA_027055635.1. Lineage (GTDB taxonomy): Bacteria > Campylobacterota > Campylobacteria > Campylobacterales > Sulfurospirillaceae > JAADIZ01. The sequence goes on along the minus strand of JALUMZ010000321.1, from coordinate 28 downwards.
CTCTCTTTGTCAAGTACACAAAACTCCC
>JALUMZ010000320.1 GCA_027055635.1 Campylobacteraceae bacterium | reverse complement strand
ACACCGCTTTTGACATCTATATCTAGTTCATTTAATATCAATTTTGCTACAGCTCCGGCTGCAACCCTAGCAGCAGTCTCTCTAGCACTACTCCTACCTCCGCCTCGATAGTCTCTTATGCCATACTTTTTATAGTATGTAAAATCAGCATGTCCGGGGCGAAAAATCTCTTTGACATTATCATAATCTCTGCTTTTTTGATCTTTATTATATATGATAAGTTCTATCGGAGTTCCTGTACTAAATCCTTCAAAAATACCGCTCAAAATCTCTACTCTATCACCCTCTTTTCTAGCGGTTGCAAACTTATTGAGCCCGGGTCTTCTTCTATCTAATTCATCCTGTATAAACTCAATATCAAGCTTAATACCAGCTGGAACACCATCTATAAAACACCCTATTGCCTTGCCATGCGACTCACCAAATGTACTAAAGCTAAATCTTCTACCAAATTTGTTCATATTTATTGTCCCCTCTGCCCATAAATGGCATTTTAAAATTTTGTGGGCAAATTCCTCGCGACTATTGCACAATCTTGCACTCTGTTACAAGAAAATTGTTTAACTCTTCTCTTTTAAAACTTCCAAGGCTAGTTGTGCGGAGGCTTGTTGTGCCTCTTTTTTACTTTTTCCTATGGCTCTTGAAATCTCTCTGTTTTGAATAATAACTGCCATTTCAAACTCTTTTTTATGATCGGGTCCAAAAGAGCGAACAAGTCTATATTCGGGTGTATCACCAAATCTTGCCTGAGTAAGTTCTTGAAGAGTAGTTTTAAAGTCTCTAAATATAGAATCCATATCTATAACCGGATATGCTAACTCCAAAAGAGAGACACAAACTTCCCTGCATTTGGATAAACCGGCCTCAAGGTAAAGTGCTCCCATTAAAGCTTCAAAAGCATTTGAAAGAAGTGATGATTTTTCTCTTCCTTTATTATTTTCCTCCGCTAAAGATATATAGATATGCTCCCCTAAATTCAATATTTCAGCTAACCTCTGAAAACCTTTTTCATTTACCAGTGATGCGCGAAGCTTGGAGAGTTCTCCTTCTGCAACATTTGGAAATTTATAATACAAATATTCACCAACAATAAGATCCAATACCGCGTCACCCAAAAATTCTAATCTTTCATTATTGTAAGGTTTTTTATAGCTTTTGTGCGTAAGAGCTTCGATTATCAGATTTTGGTTCTTAAACTGATAATCCAAACGCCTTTGCAACACTTTTAAATTTTCATCCATACAAATTCTCCTCTATTTTAATTTTTCAGCCTCTTCTTTAGCAATCTTATCACACATCTCATTTTCCTTATGACCTGCATGACCCCTAACCCATGTAGCTTTTATACTATGGGCTTTAGAAACTCTTATGTATTCTCTCCATAAATCTGGATTTTTTACTTTTGCAAAATCTCTTTTTTCCCAATTTTTAAGCCACTCATTTATCCCCTTAACTACATAACTAGAATCACTCACTATCTCAACTTCACAAGGCTCCTTTAAAGCCCTCAATCCCTCTACGACAGCCAAAAGCTCCATCTGATTGTTTGTAGCTACTTTTTTGCCACCTTTGATTATTTTCTCTTTATCATTGTACCTTAAAATTGCACAATATCCCCCCTCACCCGGATTACCAAGAGAAGAGCCATCAGAGAAAAGGTATATTTTTTTCATCATTTGCCTTGACTATAGAACTTTGTATCTCTGTTTTATCTATTGCTAAACAATTTGGACATCTGTAAAAATACAGAGGATAAACATTTTTACAATCACTACACATATAGTGAAAACTCAAATCAGCTTTTACATTTTTCTCTTTTTTTAAAACACCTAAAACATCAAATGCAAATATACCATTTTCAAGTTTTTCATACCCAAGCAAGCCTTTAGCCATAGCAATCTGTCTCAAAATTGGCTTTGAAGATTTTGTTAAATCTAGCCATTTATCATCCATAAACCATAATAAATCTGTTAAATTTTTTAGATACAACCCCTCAAGTTTTTCTTTTGTAATATTTAATCTATTTTGTTGCATAAATTCAAAATATTTTCTCTGTAAAAATCTCTCTTTTTGAGCTATTTTTTCAAGTTTTTGCTCCTTTTGTTGATTGGTAAGTTTGCTATTTTCACTAATTTGCAAAACCTGAAGGTATAATTTTTGTTTTTCTACAACTGCACCAAGCTCTTCTAAGGCATCAAGCACTTCACTTGCCCTATCATACTCTTTTAATTTTTCATATACTACTGTTAGATATCTTAAGGATTCTTCATTTCTAGGATGAAGCTTGAGAGATTCCAAGAACACCTCGCTACTCCTACTTAAAAAACCGGCTTTAAAATATGTCCTGCCTAGATTTGAAAGAATATACTGTTTTTGATCTCTTCCCCTAACCCTCTTCAGTGCCACTAGATAGATATTGATAGTTTTTTCATAATCCCCACTCTTGCCATATGCATCAGCCAATAATACCAAGGATTCTATCGGTATATTTGAATCTTGTAGTAATTTTTTATACTCTTTTTCATCACTGACTATCTCAAATTTTCTGATAAATTTTTCTATACTATCTTTCTCTTCTTTACTCTTAAAAATACCCCACCAATAGTTAGCAAACGAGATAATAAAAATAATAGCAAAAAGTATAACAATTCCAAACATGGGATCTCTGTACTCTATAAAAAAGTTATTCAATAATTCAACCTTATGTGCCTTGCCTTATGTATCGTCATCTTGCAAAGCCTAATATTCAGTTATTATACCAAATTAGTTTAATAACTAAGCTTTTTAAGTAAAATTTTGATATAGTATATGTAGATATAATTCAAATAAAAGGTTGTTTTCTATGCTAAATTCACTATTTTTTAGGATGCGTTTTGTCCACTGGGTAGGGATATCACTACTCTTAATTAATGCGTTTGTGCTTACTGATAATACTACATCCAAAGTTATTCAAGTTATTATAGCATTAGTTATTTTACTCCATGATTTAGATGAAAAATATTTTGGTGTGAACATTACAAAAAAGATAATTAAGAAATTAGAAAACTTCAATTCAGAGCAAGATATTGATATAGATACAAAATTTGCATCTGAATATACAGAAATGATAAAACAAATAAATAAATTTACGAAAAAAACAGATGAAGCTTTTCTACTACAAAATATCACACAAGAGATTACAACACAAGTTAATACATTAAACAATATGGCACATAATCTACAAAAAGCTTTTAATGAAACAGGGGATAAAACTTTAGATCTAGAAAAAAGTACCTCGTATATCGTTGATGAGTCTATAAAGAATCTGGATTTTTCACAAGATACGCTAAATGCCTTAAAGAACAGTATGGATAAACTTTTACAAACATCACAAATTATGTCTAATTTTGCCACTCAAGTACAATTAGCACACGAAAGTGAAGTTGAACTCAGCACATCCTTGGAAAACCTAACAAGAGATGCTGAAGAAATTAAAAGTGTTTTAGATATTATTTCTGATATAGCAGAACAGACAAATCTACTTGCACTAAATGCAGCCATAGAAGCCGCACGAGCAGGAGAACATGGGCGAGGATTTGCCGTAGTCGCAGATGAAGTAAGAAAGCTTGCAGAAAATACACAAAAATCACTTACCGCTATAAATGCTAGTATAAGTATCATCGTTCAAAATATATCTAGTGCTAGCCAACAAGTGCAATCCAATGCGAGTGGGGCAGTTAAACTAGTAGAGATGTCGGATTCAATGAAAATTACAATAGATGAGTTGCGAGAGACTACACAAACTACTTATGATTTGAGTATTAGTGATATAGAAAACTCAGAAAATATTAAAAACAGTGCACAAGATGCTCTAAACAAAATAACAGATACAATTTCCATTGCCAAAAATAATCATAACATGGTTGAACAAATAACTAAATCAGCAGAACTAATTACAAACTCAACGCAGTCTATGAATGAAAAAATCAAAGAAATATAAAATTATAAATTCTCTTATTTTAGATTCAAAATTGGAAATCATTACAGTATAATTATGATAGACAATAATTCAATAGAAAACTTAAAAAGCAGATTAGACATAGTAGATGTCATAGGAAGTTATTTGGAGCTTAGAAAAAATGGTGCAAACTTTAAAGCAGTATGTCCATTTCACAATGACTCTAACCCTAGCTTGGTAATCAGCCCGTCTAAGCAAATATATCACTGTTTCAGCTGCGGTGCCGGTGGAGATTCTATCAAATTTGTCATGGAATATGAAAAATTAAATTACCCCGAGACTATAGAAAAACTTGCAAATATGTATAATTTTTCTCTTACCTATACAGACAATGAAGAGAAAAAAGAAGATAGAAAACTGATGGAAAACCTAACACTTTTTTTCAGAAAAAAACTCGATAATCAAAAAACTGCAAAAGAGTATCTGCTCCAAAGAGGCATAGGACAATCAACAATAGAAAAATTTGAATTAGGTTATGCTCCAAGCTCGGATGAAACTCTAAATTTTTTGCGTAGTTATGGATACTCCATAGGAGAAGCAAAAGAGTTTGGAGTTGCAGATATATCCCAAAACAGTGATAGAGCGTATTGTAGATTTATAGATAGAATTATCTACCCAATCCGCTCAAGAAATGGTAGAATTGTTGGATTTGGAGGCAGAACTATCACAAATCACCCTGCAAAGTATATCAATTCACCTCAAACAAAATACTTCAATAAATCGCGACTTCTTTATGGATATTTTTTTGCAAAAGAGCATGTATTTAAACAAAAAAGAATAATCATAACCGAAGGCTATATGGATACCATCATGCTTCATCAAGCAGGTTTCCTCAATGCAGTTGCAACTTTGGGAACTGCGTTGACTCAAGAACATTTGCCTCTTATCACAAAAATGGAACCTGAAATTATATTGGCTTATGACGGTGATGATGCAGGAATTTTAGCTGCCCTAAAAGCTTCTATATTGCTTAGTCAACACTCATTTAAGGGTGGTGTTATACTCTTTGGAGATGGGATGGATCCAGCTGATATGGTTAATAAAGGTGAAATTGAGAAATTAAATAGACTATTTAATACAGCACAGCCATTTGTAGAGTATGCGATAGAAATAATAGCAAAAAAATATAACCTCCATGATGGACTTGAAAAACAAAAGGCACTCAAAGAGGGAATGTCATATCTTCAAACTCTTCCGGCTACACTTCAAGAGAGCTACGCAGGAGTATTAAGCGGGAAGCTAAATCTTCCACAAAATCTCGTAAAACTAAAAAGAGGAGTTTCGCAAAGAGAAAAAAGAGAGAATTTCATAGATATACTTGAGCTTACAATAATAAAGACCATTCTCTCAAAACCATCTCTAATAGATACTCTACTTGATACCATAGATATAAGCATGTTTAAAACACATTCACAAGAATTTAAACTTCTACTAGAAAACAGATACGAAGATACTAAACTTAGAGAAATCATG
>JALUMZ010000319.1 GCA_027055635.1 Campylobacteraceae bacterium | reverse complement strand
GTTTTTATATATTGGCAAAATTTTAAAAAAATCTCTTTTTATAGCATACCCTGTTTTTGATTTATCATTTATAATAACAATATTTTTACATTTTTTATGGATTTTGAGGATTAAGTCTATATTTTTTGCTATATCTACATTTTCTGCAACACCAGTTGTGTATTGTCGCATATTGTTTTCATATATCATAGATTCATCAAAATTGTTAATTCCAAGAAACACAACAGGCAAATCTTTAAATAGATGCTCATGATAGCGTATAACAAACTCTAAAGCATTATTATCAGCAGCAATCACTAAATCAAAATGTCTCCCTTTGAATCTCTCGTCATACAAATCAAACAATCTATCAAAATATATAGGAGTTGCAATTTTTTTTGTATCCATATAGACCGTAGTCAAAGAACTGTTTTTAGAGTTACCGTACTTTTTTTCAAAAACTTTAGAGATATCATCACTCCACTTATAACCTCTATGATAGGAGTGGATAAGAAGTATATTTTTAGTATTGCCAAAGGCAAAAACATACGAAAATAAAAATAAAAATAAAAATATTTTTTTAATTGTTACAACTCGGTATTGATTCTGAATCACTTGCAAACTCTTGCAAAAATCTCCTCAATCTATTTTTTTCTTTTTTAAATTCATTCGAATCAAGGTATTTTATAAGTTCTGGGTTTTTAGTATGAAAACTTTTTAATTCATTTAAATCTTTATTTAAAAAATCTTTCCACTCACTCTGTGTTGCCACATTTCCCCACATTTTACCTGTTCCATGGCAAGATGAACATCTTTTTAGATAGTATTTTTGCCCTCTTTTTTCGTGTGCTCCAAAAACAAAAACTATACTAACCAATAGTAAAATTATAAATCTCATTTGTATTTATCTCCATATAAAGTCTTAAATCTCTTCAGAGCCTCTTGTGCCCATTTTTTAGTATCATTTGCATCCCAAAAACCATATACTATCATATGTTTCTTGCCATTTCTAGCCAATTTTTCTTCATTTGGCCCCATAAACAGATATGCAGGTGTAATACTTACGATAAACCTAGGGGGTGCTTGGTCTGTAACTTCTGATTCTATCGAGTCTGAGCCCGTACTTGTATCAAGTTCCAATCTAATAAAGTTTTTTTTCAAATACTTTGCCAATACTGGATTTGGCAATACTTGCTCTATAACCTTTGGACAATAAAAGCAGCTAACAGAGTGTAAAAACAGCATTATAGGCTTCTTAAGACGATTTGCATCTTCTTTTGCCTGCTCTAAATCTGTCTCCCAACCATCTACGATATCATTTGCCCCAAAAGAAATATTTGCAAAAAATATAAGAATAATAAATACGATTAATCTCTTCATAAAACTCCTTTCAATGGCTGTTATGTTACATTTTGAAACCTTAAAAAATACATAAACCATGGTTTTTTTGAAAAGTTTAGATAAAAGCACTTACGAAGCACTTTTGTAGCATATAATTGCAATAAGTCATTAATTTGACAAATTCTAAAAAGGAGAGAATATGTTGAAATCAAGCTTTGCAAAAGCATTGTTTCTTGTAGCTCTTATTTCTTCGTGGGCATTTGCTGACTGTATGTCATGTCACAAAGGAATCGAAGATATAAGACACCAAGATTCAAATATGATGCAACAAATTAAAGCTCTTGGAGCTGGCGTTGGTGATCCTGCGGGATGTACTATCTGTCATGGTGGTAATGTAAAAGCTGACACCAAAGAGATGGCACACAAAGGTGCACCAAATCATCCAGGTGGCTTAGAGGCATTTGTTAGAGATCCGGGTAGTTACTGGATTATGGATAAAACATGTGGACTTTGTCATGCTGACACTGTATCAAACATGAAAAAAGCTCTTATGGCTACTGAAGCCGGTAAGATACAAGGAAATTTACACTCATGGGGAAGTGAAGATACTCAAAAAGTAAAATTTGCCGACTATGATGTAAAAGATGAAGATGGAAAGACTCCGGCATGGGGAACAGATACTTACAAGAAGTATATGGTTGCAATGATGGATAAGTATCCTGATCAATTTCCAACTGAACTAAAACAACTTCCACTACCACCACAAAGCTCTGATGATCTTATGGGTAAAAGTGAAAAAGAGATAGGTTATCATGCATCTATTACTTACCAAAGAAGTGATTGCCAAAGATGTCACATCGGTGTAAGAGGTAGAAAAGGTAGAGGTGACTGGAGAGGTATGGGTTGTAGTGCTTGTCATATTCCTTATGGAAACGAAGGAATATATGAAGGTGGAGATCCAACTATCAATAAAAAAGAGCATGGACATCTTCTTGTTCACGAAATGCAAGCAAGTAGAGATGCAAAAGTACATGTTCCGACAACTGGTGTAACATTTAGCGGAATTCACCCTGAGACTTGTAACTCTTGTCACAACAGAGGAAAGAGAATAGGACCTTCATACATGGGTATGATGGAAGAGCCTTATGGTTCACCTCTAATGCCTGGTGGAAAATCTCAAAGCAAGACTCACGGAAAAAGATATCTACATATCAAATCAGACCTACACTTTACTGCAGGTATGACTTGTCAAGATTGTCATACATCTATAGATATGCATGGTGACGGTACACTCTTTGGTACTACTCTTGGTCAGGTAGAGATTGAGTGTTCTGACTGCCATGGTACAAGTAAAAAATTCCCTTGGGAGTTAAAAATTGGATATGGAGAGAAAAATCTTGCAGTCAAAACATCAAACAAAGCAAGAGGACTAACCGACAAACTTCCAGGCTATATGCAAAAAGGTATGGTTTACGACCCACAAGGCGGATATTTACTAAGCACAAGAGGAAACCCTCTAGGAAATGTTGTAAAAGTAAAAGGAAGTAATAAAGTCATAGCTCATCTTGCAAGCGGAAAAGATTTGGTTGTTCCTGTGCTCAAAACTAAACATGCAACAAAATCATGGAAATCAAAAGATGCAGAAGTTGCGATGGATACAGTACAAGCACATATGGATAAACTAGAGTGTTATGCATGTCATGCTGACTGGGCACCACAATGTTATGGTTGCCATATAAAAGTTGATTATAGAAAAGGTAAGAGTAAAACTGACTGGATTGCAAGTGGTTCTACTCACTTTAAAAACGGTGAAACTAGCGAATCTGTTCTTGGAACAAAAGGTAAAAAACAGATAGGTAAAGCTAGCGAAACTAGAAGTTACACTAGATGGGAAAATCCAATCCTAGGAATCAACGGTGAAGGTCTTGTAACTCCAGTTATGCCTGGATGTCAAGTAACATTTACTGTAATTGGACCAAATGGAAAAACTTTAATTCTCAATAAACAAGCGAGAGTCCATGACAATGGCAGTATCGTAAATGCGATAGATATGTCACCGGTACAGCCTCACACAACCGGCAGAAAAGCCAGAACATGTGAAAGTTGCCACTCAAGCTCAAAAGCACTTGGTTACGGTATCCAAAATGGTCAGTTTATGACAGATCAGGGACATGATGTTAAGATTGACATACAAGATCTTGCAACTGGTAAATTTGCTTCATCTCATACAACTGTACAGATGAAAGCGATTCCGGGCATGGATTATGATTGGTCACAAATCGTTACAAGAGACGGCAAGCAACTTACAAATGTAGGTTCACACTGGCCGGCATCTCGCCCACTTGACCAAGATATGAGAGTTAAAATGGAAAGAACAGGCGTATGTATGGGTTGTCATCAAAATATGACAAATAAAGAGTTGTGGGATAAAGTAAATACAAATCCTGGAATTTTATCTGATAAAGAACATATTAACAAAGTTAATAGTATACTTCACAAATCAGTTAAATAAGAGATCGCTAGATTCTCTTTGACAAAGTGTGGCATGAAGTGATTCATGCCACACAAAAATTTTCAATAACAAGGTAGAGATATGACAAAATTTTTTTTAAAAACTATAGGATTGCTAACAATAACTATATTTTTATTTGTAGGCTGCACGGATGAAAAGACAACTGTAACAACTGTAAAAAAACCAACAGTTATCAAAAAAATACAAACGCCAAAAACAATCAAGATAGAAACACATGCAGCAAAAAAGACAACCAATACTGTTAAAAAAGATTTTGACTTGAGTGATGTTTTTAAGGATGCAGCAAAAATTGATCCAAAGGGTAAATATATGATCATAATCTTCAATAGTGGAGAGTGCCCGTATTGTGCCAAGATGGGAAATGATATATATAACAACAAAAAACTAAAAAATGAGTTAAAAAATGAGTTCACAACATATCTACTAGATGTACAAAACAATAGAATTCACAAGCTTCTACATGAAGGTAAAGATATGGATGTTGACACAAAAACTCTCATAGATATATATAGCGTAAGGGCAACTCCTACATTGATATTCACGGACAAAAAGGGAAAAAGCATATTTGTAGTTCCTGGATATATGCCGGCAAATCAATTTTTAGTCACACTCGATTTTATAAAAGATCAAAAATGGCTTGGACTTGATAGAAAAAACGGTGATGTCTATAAGGCATTGAGAAATTACTATACCAGTCATGGCATAGATGTAAGAAAAAAGAAGAAGTAAACTATGATAAAAAATATATTAATATTAATTTTCTTATCCCTCTCATTTATTGGTGCACAAGCAAACGATGATATACTCCAGCATAGTGATAGGTTGGTTGCAAATGGAAAAAATGTTATGCTTCTATTTGAAACAAAAACATGTGCATACTGTGAAATATTTAAAAAAGATATAAAAGAAGATAAGGTTTTACATAAGCTACTAAAAGATAATTTCAATGTCTATTCTATACCTCTTGATGAGTATCATGACTATGAAATGGGAGATAAAAACCCACCCAAAAAAACAAATACAACTTCTTTAAAAATGGGCTTTACCGTAAAAGCAACTCCTCAGATCATCATGTTTGATAAAAATTGGAATAAAATCATACAGCTCCCTGGATATGCAGATCCTAGCATGATGAAGATATTTATAAACTACTTAGTAAAAGGCATATATAAAAAAGAAGATTTAAATAAATACTTAAAAGAGACGGGGATGATCAATTAGACATGAGAATAACTCTACTTGAAGATGATTCTTTTATCGCCGAAGAGATTAAAATCTATTTTGAGACAAAAGAATATCAAGTAGAGATATTTTCAAATGGTGATGATCTTCTAAATCACAGTTGCATATACAACTGTGACATCTTCATACTAGATATAAATACACCAAAAAAAAATGGAATAGAGACTCTTAGAGAACTTAGAAAATATAACATAAATACACCTGCTATATTTCTCACCTCAATGTCTGATATTGATTATATTAAACTAGGATTTGATGCAGGATGTAGTGATTATATAAGAAAACCTTTTCATTTTGAAGAATTAGAGATAAGAATAGATAAAATACTCTTTGAAGATAAGTCACAAGAGATCAAAATAGGTCCAAAACTTTTTTTCAATTTAAAAAGAAGAGAGCTAATAGATAACAAC
>JALUMZ010000318.1 GCA_027055635.1 Campylobacteraceae bacterium | reverse complement strand
ATTTTAGTCTATCACAACATAACTCCCTCCTATTTTTTTTCAAGAGATACTGTTTTATATACACTTTGTAAATTAGGTAGAGAACAGCTAAGAAATTCTCAAAGCTATTTTATGGGTTCTTATGCAGACTCTTTTTATAGTTTACAGGAGCTTAAAGCTTATGGATATAGAAATTCTAAGGTACTCCCTCTTTTAACATACGACAATAAAAAGAGAATATCTCCACAATCTCAAGAGATGATAAGTAAATATGCTTCATCTTATAACATTATTTTTGTAGGCAGAATAGTCTCAAATAAATGTCAACATCAGCTAGTAGATGTAATATATAGTCTAAGACAAAAAAATATAAAAAATATAAAACTATTTTTAATAGGTGCTGTTTCGGAGCAGAATTATTATGATTTTTTGAAATATCATATTGAAAATTTGGAATTAAAAGAACAAGTTATACTAACTAAGAAAGTAGATGAAAAGGAACTGCATAGTTATTATAAAAATGCTGATTTATATCTCTCTTTAAGTGAGCATGAAGGCTTTGGTATCCCTTTGCTGGAGGCCATGAGATATGATATGCCTGTATTTGCTTATGATAATGGAGGAGTTGAAACAGCACTAGGGGAAAAAGGTTTGTTAAAATTCAAATCTCCTGATAAAGTTTCTGATTTAATTATGGATGTTATGGAAAATCCCCACAAAAGAGTTGAAATTATCAAATACCAAAAAGAACATTTAAAGTTATTTACATATTTAAAATTAAAAAATGATTTTGAAAACTATCTGACCAGTCTAGGTATCGAGATTCCCGTGCCATCAAAAAAGTAAAAAAATATTCAAAAAAAACAAAAATATTATCAGATTGAAGGACCGTTTGATAGTACCTATTCGCTATCCATAGTCAATAGAAATTTAGCTAAAAGTTTAAATACGAGCCAAGATAATGTTAAATTATATTCTACGGAGGGGTATGGAGATTTTGATCCAGATAAAGATTATATAAAGAGAGATGTAGCAGTAAATGAATCGTATAAAAAAAAGTTTGATGCTATAGATGTAACCATAAGAAATCTATATCCTCCTCGAACAAACGCCATGATGGGGTATCATAAAATTATAGGTCCGTATGGATGGGAAGAGTCAGTCTTTCCACTAAAGTTTGTAGATAATTTTAATGCAAAACTAACTATGGTTGCTTGTATGAGTAAGTATGTAAAAGATACTATGATCAAAAATGGTGTAAAAGTTCCTTTAACTATTACGGGTATAGGTGCAGATCATGTTTTGGAGCACCCTGCAAAGAGTTTACCGTATAATCTTCCTTGTGGTTTTAAGCTTTTACATATCTCATCCTGTTTTCCTAGAAAAGGGGTAGATATATTGCTTGAAGTATTTGAGCAAATTGCACATCTAGAGATATCTTTAGTTATAAAAACTTTCCCAAATCCACATAACAATATCTCTTTTCTTGTAGAAAAGCTACCTTCACATATAAGACAAAAAATTTTATTGATAAACGAAGAGTTATCCCAATCACAGATAAATTATCTATATGAAAATTGTGATTGCTTAGTGGCTCCAAGCTATGGAGAGGGTTTTGGTTTGCCTATGGCAGAGGCTATGCTTTTCAACATGCCTGTTATCACAACTGCCTATGGCGGACAGAGTGATTTTTGTTTTGAAGATACGACATGGCTTGTTGATTACTCTTTTGAAAAAGCCCAAACCCACTTTAAACTTTTTAACTCATACTGGGCAAAACCAGATAAAAAAAGTTTGCAAGAGACTATACTAAAGGTGTTTTATGCAGACAAACTAGAGATAGAGAAAAAGACAAACAAGGCAAAAGACTATATCCTCCGTAATTACAAATGGCAAGATGTGGCTAAGAGATTAAAAAATTCTATAGAAAATTATGAAAAGCCAAAAAAACAAAAAAGAGCTGTAGCGTGGGTGAGTAGCTACAATACAAAATGTGGAATTGCTGAGTATTCATCAAGCCTGATAAACTATCTTAAAGATGATTTTGCATCCATACAGATATTTGCAAATAGAGTCAAAGCAACCGAGATCAATGATTTGTTAGTGGAGAAAGGGATAGAAAGAGTTTGGGCAGACAGATTTGATTTAGATAACCTACAGCTCATAGATAAATTGAAAAATGGCTCTTTTACGGATTTGGTTATACAGTTTAATTTTGCATTTTTTTCGATGAAAAATCTTCAAGAGATTATCAGGCAAAATTTAGATAAAAATATTTTTTTAGAACTTCATAGTGTAAAAGATGTAACTATAAAAGGACTTGAAGCATCTCTGAAAAGCATCTCTGAAATACTAAAAAAAATTGATCAAATCATAGTTCATAATATCTCAGATTTAAATATTTTAAAAAATTTTGGTATTGTACAAAATGTTACGCTGCTCCCATTAGGAGTAAATAACTATGACTCCACTTTTATGGTTAAAAAAGATGACAAACCCACTATAGCTTCATTTGGTTTTTTGCTTCCTCACAAAGGCACCCTTGAGCTTATAGAGTCATTTTACTACATCAAAGAACATATCACTGATTGCAGATTGTTGTTGTTAAACTCCCTTTATCCTTCTTCTACATCGAAAGATTATTACCGCCTATGTAAACAAAAAATAGACGAGTTAAAATTACAAGATAGTGTGATTTTTATCACGGACTACTTATCTCAAGAGGAGATAATCAAAAGATTAAGTAGTGCAACGCTTCTCGTTCTCTTGTACAAAGAGACACAAGAATCAGCTAGTGCATCAGTTAGGCATCTAATTTCCACAAAAAGACCTGTATTGGTAACACGACAAAATATTTTTAATGATATATCGGATATAATACACTTTATAAAAAATGATACTCCCAAGGGTGCATCAATGGATATAATAGAGATATTAAGTGATACTAAGAGATTGTATTCAAAACAAAAGTTACAACAAGAGTGGATACAGGAGAATAGTTGGCGTAGAGTGGCTCTAAAGTATAAAAATATTATAAAATCATACACAATAACTAAAAACTTTCAAATGGAGAAAGAATGAAAAAAGCGATAGTAACAGGTATAACAGGACAAGACGGTGCATATTTAGCACAATTTTTACTCAAAAAAGGCTATAAGGTTTATGGCACATTCAGAAGAACATCATCAGTAAATTTTTGGCGTATAGAAGAACTTGGTATCCGAGATGATCCAAATCTAGAATTGGTTGAGTATGATTTAACAGATCAGGCAAACTCCATCTCTATGGTTGAGAAGATACGACCAGATGAGATATATAACTTGGCGGCTCAAAGCTTTGTAGGCGTCTCTTTTGAACAACCCATAACTACAGCCCAAATCACAGGCTTAGGACCGTTACATCTTTTAGAGGCTATAAGGCAGACAGATACTAGTATAAAATTTTATCAAGCTTCCACTTCAGAGATGTTTGGAAAAGTTCAAGAAATTCCCCAAAGTGAAAAAACCCCTTTTTATCCAAGAAGCCCATATGGAGTGGCAAAACTCTATGCTCATTGGATGGTTATAAATTATCGTGAAAGCTATGATATGTTTGCGACAAGTGGCATACTTTTCAACCATGAGTCTCCCCTAAGAGGAAAGGAATTTGTTACAAGAAAGATAACAGATTCTGTGGCGAAGATAAAATTAGGATTATTGGATTGTGTGGAACTTGGAAACCTTGATGCTAAAAGAGATTGGGGATACGCAAAAGATTATATAAAAGGAATGTATCTCATACTCCAAGCAGATACACCTGATACTTTCGTACTGGCAACTAACAGAACCCAAACTGTGCGAGATTTTGTAAAGATGGCTTTTAAGGGAGCAGGTATAGAACTAGAATTTAGTGGGCAAGGTGTAAACGAAGTAGCAAAAGATAAACTAACAGGTAAAACAGTTGTAAAGATAAACCCCAAATTCTATCGTCCTGCAGAAGTTGAGCTTCTTATAGGAAGCCCACAAAAAGCAAAAGACGAGCTAGGATGGGAGCCAAAAACAACACTTGAAGAGTTATGTGCTATGATGGTCAAAGAGGATATAAGAAGAAACCAAGATGGCAAAAGCTTTTAAAAAAAGTTTGACGATAGATGCGGTATCTTTGCTGTCCCACTTTACCGGTATAGCAAGATATACTTATGAAATCAGTAAATATATCAAAAAAACAGAGCGATATGACTTGTATTTTAACTATACATATCCTTCGAGGGAGTTAAAAAACAATAGAACAACAAAAAATTTAACAGGATTTAAATATTTTTTGAAAAGCAATAGATATATTAGAAGGTACGGCAAAAAAACAATCAGTCTTATCAATACTCTTTTTCCAAAGAGATACGATCTATATTGGCAACCAAATATCATACCAAATCCATATATAAAGGCTGCAAAAATTGTAGCTACCGTACATGATTTCTCCTTTTTAGTCTATCCAGAATCACATCCAAAAGAGCGAATCTGCTTCTTTGAAAAGAATTTTTTTAAAGAAGTGGTAAAATCTTCACATATCATTACAGGCTCAAACTTTACAAAGCAAGAGATTATAAATTATTTGGATTTTGATCCAAACAATATAACCGTCATCTATCATGGGGTGGATCATAATCTATATAAAATCTATCCTAAAGTTAAATTAGAAAAAACCAAAGTCAAATTTTCTCTTCCTGACAAATTTTTCCTGTTTGTTGGGAGTATAGAACCAAGAAAAAATCTTATATCTCTACTAAAAGCATACAATCTCTTAGATAGTTTGATTCAAGATAGTTACCCCCTTATCTTAGTTGGTGCAAAAGGTTGGAAAAATGATGATATAATGCAAGAGATAGACAAATCAAAACAGATAAGATATTTAGGTTATGTTGAAGATAAAGAGTTACCTCATTTATATAACCTAGCAACTATTTTTATATATCCATCTCTGTATGAGGGTTTTGGCTTGCCTCCACTTGAAGCTTTTGCTTGTGGTACTCCGAGTATTGTTTCAAATACAACCTCCATGCCTGAAGTCTGCAAGGATGCCGCTTTGTATTTAGACCCAAATAACATATATGATATAAAAGATAAAATACAAATACTCATAAATGATATAAACCTTCAAAAAAAATTGATAGACAAAGCCCTCTTGAGAGCCAAAGAATTTACATGGGAAAACTCAGCCAAACAGCATATCAAATTATTTGATAGATTGTAAAACTATACTTTTTGTAACTTTAGGATGGGGTCTTTAAGAATCGGCTTAACACACATGCCTAGTTAAGTATTATTTAACAACCCAAGATGTAGAATGACTACAAGGAGAAGTAAATATCAAGGAGTTAACCCATGAAAAATATCATACTGTCAATTCTGATTTTTTTCTCACTCTCATATGCTAGTGAGTCACACCCAACCAAAGAAGAAGTAGCAAAACTATATGTAGCAACATTCAACAGAGCCCCCGATAGTGCAGGACTCCTTTATTGGACAGATAGTTCAGGATTAACCCTCTCCCAAATAG